>JAYVKX010000350.1:0-13991 GCA_043768005.1 Novosphingobium sp.
CTGGCGCTGCACCACGGCAAGCATCACAAGGGCTATGTCGATACGCTCAATCGGCTGCTCGACGGCAGTGCGATGGCCAGCCTGCCCTTGGCGGAGGTGATCCAGCAAACCCATAGCAGCGCTGCCCACCTCACGATCTTCAACAATGCTGCGCAAAGCTGGAACCATGAGTTCTTCTGGAAATCGATGAAGCCCACAGGCGGTGGCCCGGTGGACGGCGATCTTAAAATCCTGATCGAGCATGATATCGGCGATGCCAAGGCCTTTGCCGCCGCCTTCAGCAAGGCTGCACAGGCGCATTTTGGTTCGGGCTGGGTCTGGCTGGTGGTGACAGGAGGCGTCGTTGGCATCGTGGCTACCCATGACGCCGATCTGCCGCCGGTACACGGACGGACGCCCTTGTTGTGCTGCGATTTGTGGGAACATTCCTATTATATCGATTACCACAACCGCCGTGCCGAATATGTCACGGCCTTTCTGGATCACTTGGCCAATTGGGATTTTGCCAACGCTAATCTGCAGGCAGCCGCAGCAGCAATGAATGAAGCCGGGAATGAAGCGGGAAGCGAAGGCGGGACACTTCGGATGGAACCAAATGATCCGCAGATAGTTATTCCTGCAGCTCATATTGGAGGCGAAAAATGAACCTTATCATCATGCTTATCGTTGGCGGCGTCATTGGTTGGCTGGCCAGTATGGTCATGCGCACAGATGGCCAGCAAGGGATTGTCCTGAACGTGGTTGTTGGCGTTGTTGGCGCAGTGCTGGCGGGCTATCTGCTTACGCCGATCCTGGGCGGATCACCAATTACGACCGGCGCATTCGACATCAAATCACTCGCGGTATCGTTCCTGGGCGCGGTGGTGTTGCTCGCCATCATCAACCTGTTCCGGCGCGGTTCCGTTCGCTAAATTTCCCGCAGACCGCAATGAAATCCAACTGCCCGGGCGATCCCCGGGCAGTTTATTATGCAAGCATAAGACGTTGGTATTGGAGGTAATTAAGCCAGGGGAAGCGCTTCATCGATATAGTGCTGCGACTGCGCCGCCGATCGGAACAATTTCCGCCGTGGCCGGTTTGTTGTGTTGCACCCCGCTAGGCAGCACTTCCTGCCTGACCTCAAACCGGAACAGGTCTGAACCGATAGGATTTTTGTTATGCTGGCAAATCACCCTCCGGCCAGCGCGCCCCGGCTAATCCCACCCCAGCCGGGGCGCATTTTTTCAAAGGCCGAAGTGCCATCGGATTGGCGCTTGCTGAGAAATGTGATGCTGGATGGAGCGGCGCTTCCCTCTGCCGAAGCAGCCTTAATCCGCCCCGCACCAGTGCCGTGCCGGATCGCATTGATTGGAGGTTTCACCCCCCGGCACTGCGGCATCGCGACCTTTACTGCGGATATCCACGCCTCGATCGCTACGGCTTTTCCCGAGGCTATCGTCGATGTTTATGCGATGGCCCCGGCGGTGAATGACATTGCCTTTGCTGCGCCAGTGCGCGGCGTGATTATCGAGAATGATGCAGCCAGCTTTGCCGAAGCTGCCGCCGCAATTGAAACAAGCTGCGCCGATGTCGTCTGGCTTCAGCATGAATTTGGCTTGTTTGGCGGCCGCGCCGGTGACAAGATCCTGGAATTGATCGATCGGATTGCGGCCCCGCTGATCGTCACGCTGCACACCGTCATGCCCGATCCCGATCGCGATCAATTACGCGTGATGCAGCGGCTGGTGGCGCGCGCATCAAAACTGATCGTTATGTCTGAACGGGCGGGCGCGCTGCTGCGCGGCGTGTTCGGCGCGGATCGGGATCAGATCATCCTGATCCCGCACGGCGTGCCGGATCGCCCGTTTGGACGGTCTGCACAGTTCAAGGCCGAGCTTGGCTGGCAGGACCGGCAGGTGTTGATGACCTTCGGGCTGCTTTCCCCTGGCAAAGGCATCGAAGCGGTGATCGCAGCCCTGCCAGCAATTGCCGCGCTGCATCCCGACGTGCTCTATTGCATCGTCGGAGCGACCCATCCGAACCTCCTGGCGCGCGAGGGCGAGGCCTATCGTGAGCGCTTGCACAGCCTCGCGGCTCAGCTGGGGGTCAAGGATCATATCCACTGGATCGATGCCTTTGTGGAAACAGCGGCGCTGCTTGATCTGATCGAGGCGGCTGATGTCTATGTCACGCCCTATCTCGGGGCCAATCAGGCGACATCGGGCACATTGTCCTATGCGCTGGCGCTCGGCAAAGCGGTGGTATCCACGCCATATGCCCATGCGCGCGAACTGCTGGCGGATGAAATCGGCGTCTTGGTCCCGTTCAATGATAGCGCCGCACTGGCGCATGAAATCAGCGCATTGCTGGGCGCACCCGCCCGGCTGCTGGCGATGCAACGGCAGGCCTATGCGCATGGCCGTTCGATGATCTGGCCGGAATTTGCCGCGCAATCCATGGCGGTTATCGATGAAGTCCGGCTTGATCCGCCAGTACCGCACAGGGATACTGCGCAGGCCATCGGGATCGAAGGCCTGCTGCGCATATGTGACGGCACCGGCATAATTCAGCATTCGATCTATTCGGTGCCAGACCGGGCGCACGGCTATTGCGTCGATGATAATGCCCGTGCGCTGATGCTGATGAACCGGATTGGCGATCATGCCGAGCCGCACCGCTCACGCCTTAGTGAGATCTTTGCCGGTTTTGTCCAAAACGCGTGGAATCGTGAGAGCGGCGAGTTCCGCAATTTCATGGGCTATGCCCGCAACTGGCTGGAGGCCGCCGGATCCCAGGACAGTTGCGGACGCGCGTTGTGGGCGCTGGGGGCCACCGCGCAAGAAGGCCGGACGCCGGCATTGCGGCACTGGGCGCGCGATCTGTTCGACCAGACCGCATTTAGCGCGCGCGATTTCGGATCGCCCCGCGCAACCGCTTTTGCGATGCTGGGCGCAGATTACATCCTGACGTCAGATGCTGCCGATCAGGCGGCGCGCGCTATTTTGAGCACTGGCGCAGAGTTCCTTTCCGCGCGTCTTGCCGAAACCCGCCGCCGCGACTGGCCGTGGTTTGAAAGCGTCCTCGCCTATGACAATTGCCGGATGCCTGAGGCGTTGATCCGCGCCGGAATCCGATTGGACCGGGCAGACATCACCGCGCGCGGGCTTGAATCGCTTGGCTGGATTTTGCGCCTGCAGACCAGCCCGCAAGGGCACTTCAGGCCAATCGGATCGGATAGCTTCGGGCATGAATTCGCCCTCCCTCGCCCGTTTGATCAGCAACCGGTAGAGGTATGGGCAGCGATTGACGGAGCCAGTGCAGCCTTTGATGCGACGGGCGATCTCCATTGGACTGATCCTGCATTGCGGGCCTATGCGTGGTTCTCAGGCTTTAATGATCGCGGCTTGGCAGCTGCCGATCCGCTGACGGGGAGCTGCCGTGACGGGATCAATCCACGCGGGCTTAATCTGAATGAAGGTGCTGAATCAGTACTCGCCTATCAATTGGCCAGCTGCGCAATCGGCCGTCTGATGGCGAAGGCCAACGCAGTTCAAAGGTAACTCCGCATGGTTGAACTGGTCCAGCATGAATTGCGGCTCCACGCTGATCCGGGTCGGGTGGTGGTGCGCCCGTTCCACCTTGCCTGGCAGGCGTCAGGCCCGGATATTGATCGCGTCAGAAAGCTGGTTGCGGATATTGTTGCGCTCGATCCGCGCACCGTCCGTGCCGAGCTTAGCATTGTCCTCAATGATTTTGCGGATCGACACTGGCAGATCGAACGCGTTTTTGATGATCGCTATGCGCAAATCGAAACCGCGCTGATGCTTGATGGTAGCGCTCTTAGGCGTCAGACCAAGCGGCTGATCGGAGCCTATTTCTGCCACGAATACAGTTTTGCCGCTGCTGCACTGATGAACCCCAGCGTCGTGCGTCATCCCGATCAATCAGGTATGCAGCCAGGAAGCGTGCGCATCCTGCTCTCGCTGCGCGCAGTGGGCGAGGGGCATATTTCGACGATTGCGTTCCGGGAAGGGATCGTTACCACCGAACGCCAGATCAGCCTGCTGCCCCAGCCGCCGTTTGCCACCGCCGCGATGCTGGGCAAGACCAAAGCTGACGCCGAGGACGGGGCTATTGCCGTCTATCGCCACCGCGAAAGCACCATTTCCGGCATGGTAATTTTCCCGATTACCGAAGCGCAGCGCAATGGCCTGGAAGATTTGCGGCTGGTCGAGTTTGCACACGGCGGCGGCAAGAGCGAGTGGATCGGCACCTATACCGCCTATAGCGGGCGCGATATCCGGTCTGAACTGATGCGGACACACGATTTCCGTGATTTCACGCTGACCCCGATCAAGGGCGGCGCCGGACGGAACAAGAGCATGGCGCTGTTCCCGCGCAGAATCGGCGGGCAATTCTGCATGATCGGGCGGCAGGATGGCAAAAATCTTTATCTGTTGCGCTCCGACACGCTCGATCATTGGGAGGGCGGCGATTTGCTGCTCGAACCGCGATTCCCGTGGGAGCTGGTGCAAATCGGCAATTGCGGCGCACCGATCGAGCTAGACGAGGGCTGGCTCATCCTTACCCACGGGGTGGGCGCAATGCGCAAATATGCCATCGGAGCAGCCCTGCTCGACAAGGATGATCCTGCCAAAGTGATTGGCCGAACCGCTGTCCCGATCCTGTCTGCCGCCGATGAAGACCGCGAGGGTTATGTGCCCAACGTCGTCTATACCTGCGGGGCGATCCGGGTCGGCGATGATCTGTTCCTGCCTTACGGTGTGGCGGATTCGTCCGTCTGCTTCGCCTTTGTCGCGATCCGCGAGATATTGGCGGAAATAGTCTAGCGCGGCACAGCCACTAAATGCGGCCCACTGCCCGTTCGATCGCATCGCCCAGTTCAGCTTCGTGGAACGGCTTTTCCAGCACGATCGCGTCTGGCCGAAGCAGCCTGACTTTAAGTGCGTTGCCGGTGGTGTAAACATGCGGCACAAACCGCTTGGCAAGGATCGCGTCTACCGCAGACAGGCCGTTGCCCGCCGCAAGCCCGGCATCGACGATCAACAGATCAGGCTGATATTGCGCTGCTGCCGCAACCGCCGCAGCTTCAGACGCGACAATCGCGCAAACCTCATGCCCCATCCCCGCCAGCACTTCGGACAGCAGCAGCCCGATGATCGCTTCATCTTCTACAATAAGAATTGAAAGAGCCGGCATTCAGCGTCCTTTTGACGGATCGATCTTCTTGGGCGCGAGGTGCGATTCCACGAAATAGAGTTGCTGATCGATACCACGCGAAATCTCGGTGAACAGATCGGCCGTTGTCGCGTCTTCGATCTTGGCCGATTTCGCAATCGCTTCGATCACTGAACCGCCAAAGGCCGCCAGCGCGCCCGATACGGCAAACAGATGCTGCAATTCATCCGCAACACCAAGCGGATAGGGGATCAGGAACGATTGTTTGACCGCCACCTGGATCGTGCCATTGGCCGTCCCGCCCAGCCCGCCTGCGCGTTCGGCTAGCATATCGGAATAATTTTCAACCACACTGGAAACCCGGTCAAACAGTTCATGGATCGCGATAAAGCCCGGACTGCGCACGTTCCAATGCGCCTGTTTCAGCTGAGCGTGGAGATCAATCGCTGCCGCCAGATGCAGATTGAGCAGCTCGACCGACTGGATCCTGATCTGCTTTGACAGGGTGTTGTGGGTCTTTTGCATCGGGTAAACTCCGGTTCCGGGCGAGGCGGATGCTGGCGGATCAGCCCTCGCGGGGGTGAGTAGATCAAACGGTCCAGCCAGCGAATGGTTCCGCGCCTTGATTGATTGACAAGTCGCGGCAAAGCGCCACTACTTTGGTATTCGCACCAAGCCGCGCGGAACCAGCGCGCGTTTTTGGCGCTATGGCTCTGCAGGAACCTCCGTTCAAAGGACAGGGCTACATGCCAGACAAGCCGTCCAAGCCTGTAAAGCCTGCGCGATTGCGTGATTTTCCGATCGTCGCGATCGGCGCATCGGCCGGCGGCCTGGATGCCTGTACCAAATTAATCAGCGCTTTACCTGCCAAAACGGGCATGACTTTTGTCCTGGTTCAGCACCTGGATCCCAATCACGCCAGCATGATGGCGGAACTGCTGGCCGGGCATACTTCGATGGCGGTGGAGCAGGCGGGAGATGGGATGACCATCGCGCCCGATCATATCTATGTCATTCCGCCGGGCAGCTATCTTTCAGTCGCTTCCGGCACTCTCCAGCTGTCCGAACCCAGCGCAAGGCATGGCGCGCGATTGCCGATTGATTTTCTGCTCAATTCCCTGGCGCAGGATTGTCCCGAGCGGACCATCGGCGTAATCCTGTCAGGGACGGGCGCAGATGGCTCGCTGGGGTTGATGGCGCTGCATGAGGCGGGCGGGCTGACCATCGCGCAGGTTCCCGATGAGGCAGAATATGACGGTATGCCCCGGGCCGCAATCGCGGCAGGCGCGGTTGATCTGGTCTTGCCGGTGAAGGAGATCGCCGCAACGCTGGTTGATCCGGTCCGAAAAACGAAAACTGCACGCAAAACCGCGCCTGCCAGCCCGAACTGCGTGCCCGAGATTATCGAGCTGCTGCGCAAATCCACCAGCCATGATTTCACGCTTTACAAAATGGGTACGCTCCAGCGGCGGATTGAGCGGCGGATGGCCTTGGCCGGGCTTGATGCGATGCCCGCCTATCTGGAAAAATTGCGCGATGATCGCGCAGAACTTGATCTGCTGGCCAAGGATCTGCTGATCAACGTCACCAGTTTTTTCCGAGACGCGCCCGTGTTTGATCTGCTGGCCGCTACAATCATACCCGAAATGGTTCGCAATCAGCCGCCTGAGCGCCCCTTGCGCATCTGGATTGCCGGATGCAGCACCGGCGAAGAGGCTTATTCACTGGCGATGCTGTTCCGCGAGGCGATTATCGCGGCCAAGCGCGACATCAAGCTGCAGGTCTTTGCATCGGATGTCGACGCCGATGCCATCGCCGCGGCGCGCGACGGGGTCTATCCCGAATCGATCGCGCCGCAGCTCAGCCCGGAGCGGCTGGCGCGGTTCTTTGTCAAAGAGGATCATGGCTACCGCGTCTCACCAGAGCTGCGCGCGGCGGTGGTGTTTACCGTTCAGGATGTGCTGGCCGATCCGCCCTTTTCCAAACTTGATATGATTTCGTGCCGCAATATGCTGATCTATCTTGGGCAAGAGGCACAGGCCAAGGTTATCGCGCTGTTTCATTTTGCTTTGCGCGAAGGCGGCACCTTGCTGCTGGGCAATGCCGAAAGCATCGGTAGTAATGAGAATCGCTTCGAGGTCATCTCCAAGGCGGAGCGGCTGTACCGTCATATCGGGCGCAGTCGGGCAGGCGACATCGGGTTCCAGATCGGCCCGGGAGAGGCCCCGCGCAGCCCGGCCCGCACCGACCCAAGCCAGGCAGCGCTGCACAACAAGCTGGCCGAACTGGTCCAGAAACTGGTGTTTGAAGACCATTGCCCGGCGGCGGTGCTGATTAACCGCAAGCTGGAATCGCTTTATTCAACCGGCCCGACCGAGCGGTATCTGCGGGTCGCGCCTGGCACACCCAGCCACGATATTCTGGCGATGGTCCCCACCGGTCTGCGCACCAAGCTGCGCTCTTCGATCCAGCAGGCGATCCAGGCCAGCGGGCCGATCATCGTCACCGGCGGGAAAAGCGAACAGGGCGGCAAGACCGCAGCTTTTGAAATTCACGTCAAGCCGGTGGAAAGCGATGGCGAGGCTTTGCTGCTGGTGTGCTTTGTGGATGTCCCGGACAGGCCGGCCCGATCAAGCCGCGCCGCAACGCCCAGAAACGCCGCACGGGTTGCCGAGCTTGAGCACGAGCTGGAAGCGCTGCGCACTGAATTGCAGGGTGCAATTCACAATCTGGAAATATCAAGCGAGGACCAGCGCGCGGTCCATGAAGAGGCGCTGTCGGTCAATGAGGAGTTTCAATCGACCAATGAGGAATTGCTGACCTCAAAGGAGGAGCTGCAATCACTTAATGAAGAACTGACCGCGCTCAACAGCCAGCTGCAGGAAACGCTGGATCGGCAGCGCGTGACCTCGAACGATCTGCAGAACATTCTCTACAGCACCGACGTGGCGACGCTGTTCCTTGATACCAAACTGAATATCCGGTTTTTCACGCCCGCGACCAAATCGCTGTTTAACCTGATCCCGGGTGATGTCGGGCGGCCGCTGGCTGATCTGAAATCGCTTTCGGCAGATCAGGCGCTGTCTGAAGATGCCCGGAATGTGCTTGAAAATCTTGATGCGATCGACCGCGAGATTGAAACCACCAAGGGGGTCTGGTTCGTCCGCCGCATTCTGCCCTATCTTGCCGATGATGGAAAAGTTGAAGGCGTTGTCATCACTTTCACCGATATCAGCGAGCGGAAGGAAATCAGACAGGCGCTGGAGGAAGCACGCCGGGTCGCGGACCGCGCCAATCTAGCAAAGTCACGCTTTCTTGCTTCGGCCAGCCATGATTTGCGCCAGCCGCTGCAAACCCTGGTGCTGTTGCAGGGCTTGCTGGCCAAGGCGGTGGAAGGACCAAAGGCGCTGCAACTGGTCACCCGGGTTGATGAAACGCTGAGCGCCATGGCGGGGATGCTCAACACGCTGCTCGATATCAATCAGATCGAGGCGGGGACGGTTCGCGCCCAGATTTCAACCTTCCCGTTGGGCGATCTGCTTGAACGGTTGCGCGATGAATTTGCCTATCACGCAGATACCAAGCGATTGTCGCTGCGGCTGGTCCCATGCAGACTTTCGATTGCCAGCGATCCGCGCCTGCTGGAACAAATGCTCCGCAATCTGATCTCCAACGCGCTTAAATACACCCAGGCCGGCAAGGTGCTGATCGGATGCCGCAGGCGCAGCGGGCATTTGCGGATCGAGATCTGGGACAGCGGCGTGGGCATCGATGCGGGCGATCTCCTGGAAATTTTCGATGAATATCACCAGGTCGATAATGCCGCGCGCGAACGCAGCCGGGGGCTGGGCCTGGGCCTATCGATCGTCAAACGGCTGGGCGATTTGTTGGGCCATTTGGTGCAGGTCCGCTCGGTTCCGGGCAAAGGCTCGGTCTTCTCGATCGACATCGCGGAACAATTGGTTTTGGCCAAAGCCAAGCCGCGCAAAGCCCACAGGCCCGGCCCCGCGCCCGATCGCCGCAACGGTAACATCCTGCTGATCGATGATGATCCCGAAGTGCGCGAACTGCTTGAAGCGCTGCTGACCGATGATGGTCATCATGTAACGGCGGCCCATGATGGCCCCACTGCCCTGAACCTGGCCCGGCTGGCCAGGAAAAAGCCTGACCTGATCCTGTCTGACTATAATCTGCCCGGCGGGTTGAACGGGGTCGAGGTTACCGGCAAGCTGCGCGAACTGATCGGCGGGCACGCTCCGATCATCATCCTGACCGGGGATATTTCAACAGCGGCCCTGCGCGATATTGCCGATCATGATTGTGTGCAGCTTAACAAGCCGGTTAAATCAAAGCTACTTTCCCAAACAATTCAACGCCTGCTGGCAGCTCAATAATTCAGGGGATCCGGCGGACCGCGCGATCCATTCACGCCGTTCATAAATCGCACCAGCGCGATTGATATTGCGTCGCAGCACGCTATTCTTGAGGCTTCCGCGTATCGCCTTGGGGGGCAGCGCAGGATGCCGGGAGCAGCGGATGAGCAATTTCGGTCTGGGGCAAGAAGCCTCGCACCTTGTTCCGGAAGCATGGCGCAGCCTCTTGCTTGCCGGGTCGCACCAGCGGACGATCCATGCCGGGCAGATTATCCTGTCGAGCGGGGTTGAATCGCGCGAGATTTATCTGGTGCTCGAAGGCAGCGTCCGCGTGGCGCTGTTCTCATCCACCGGGCGTGAGGTTGCGATCCGCGAGATGGGCCGGGGCGAGCTGTTCGGCGAACTTGCCGCGATCGATGGGCTGGCACGATCAGCCACGGTGGTTGCCGCCAGCAATGGGGTGGTTGCGGTTGTCCCTGCGGCGGCCTTCTTTGCTGCCATCGCCGAGCACCCGGACATGGCGCTGTGGCTGCTGCGCCGCTTTTCGCGGCTGGTCCGTGCGATGACCGAACGGATTTTTGAACTGAGCGTCCTGCCGGTGCGCAACCGCCTGCATTGCGAGCTGCTGCGACTGGCCGAGGCTGGAGAGGCCAGCAATGAGGGGATCGTGATCGCCCGTTCGCCCACCCATGCAGAGCTGGCCACCAGGGTTGGCAGCCACCGCGAAATGGTCACCCGTGAATTCAGCTATCTGACCGATCGGGGCGTATTGCTGCAAACCGGACGCCGGCTGGTGCTGCGCGATCTGCAGCAGCTGATGCAGGAAATCCAGCGCGGCGGCGGCGATGCGGGCGGTAGTGCCGGTGAACCAGCCGAGGCACTGGGATGACCGCGCGGAGCGAAAACGGCGCCATCATCACCGCCCTGATCGCCCCCCGCCTGGGCATAGTGCAACGCCGCCAGCTGACGATCATGTTCGTCGATCTGGTCAGCTCGACCGAGATCGTCGCCACGCTCGGCCCGGAAGAGGCGCGCGACATCTTCATCGGCTTTCTGGATGCCTGTACCGCCCGGATCGAAGCTTCGCGCGGGTATGTCGCCCGCTATATGGGCGATGCGGTGCTAGCCTATTTCGGCTATCCCACCGCGCATGAGGAAGACGCCAAATTTGCCGTCCATGCCGCGCTGGAAATTCAGCAGGCGATGGCCGGATTGCCGCATTATGCAGGCCAGCCACTTTGCGCACGGATCGGAATTGCGACCGGCGAGGTGATGATCGGCGACATCGTCGGCCGCGGCGCGGCGGCAGAGTGCATGGCGGTGGGTGAGGCTGCAAATCTGGCCGCGCGGCTCCAGTCTGCAGCCACCCGCGGCAGTGTGTTGATTTCACAGTCCACCGCCCGGATCGCGGGCGATGCCTTTACTCTGCGCCAGACGGGCCCGCTTGGCCTTAAAGGGTTCGATGCAGCCACCACCGGCTGGGAAGCGCTGGGCAGCAAGATCGCCCATCGGTTCAGCGCCAGATCCGCCTTGGGCCTTGGCGCTTTCGTCGGCCGCAAGGGCGAACTTGAAGCTATTCATGCGGCCTGGCGCAGCACCGCTCAGGGCTGCAGAATGCTGGTTGTCACAGGCGAGGCGGGGATTGGAAAATCGCGGCTTATCAACCAGTTTCACGAAGAACTTGGGGCAGAGGCGGCGCAGTGGATGGAAACCAGCGGAGCCAGCACTGCTGTGCATACACCGTTTTTCGGGCTGACCCAGCTGTTCACCAGGCTGCTCGACCGCGAAGGCACCGCCGCTCATTCACATGATCGACTGGGGTTGCTCCTGCGGCGCAGCGGAGGCAGTCCGGCATCGATGCGGCGCCTGGCCGAAGCAACCGGGATCCCGCTTGATAGCACCGAACTTTCGCCGGTCACCTCGGCAGCGCATCAACGTGATTTGCTGGTGGCGGATTGCGCCGCGCTGCTCCACCGGGCGGCCCGGGCCCGGCCGATCGTGCTGGTGATCGAGGATGCGCATTGGTTCGATCCCTCATCGGTCGAACTGCTCGAACGGCTGCTGCCGCTGATCACCGATCTGCCGATCCTGATCCTTGCAACCAGCCGGACCGGCAATGAAACCTGGCTGGCGGGGAGCGCGCGGTTGCAGCTTGAGCGGCTGGACGATGGCACCATGCGCGAGCTGGCAAGGCAGGCGGGCGGCGATCTGATTACGCCTGCCACGCTCAGCCGGATCGTTACACTGGCCCAGGGCGTCCCGCTGTTTGCCGAAGAACTGGCGCGGCTGCTGGCCCAGAAGCCCTTGACCACGGGCGGCGTGGTGCCCGAAACGCTGGCCGATCTGCTGCTTGAACGGCTCGGCTCGGGAAGTCACACGATGGCTCTGGCTCAGGCCATGGCAGTGCTGGGCGAAGACAGCCGGACCGCGCTGCTGGCGGAGCTTTCCGGGCTGGATTGGGCCGCGCTGCAGCGGACGCTTGATCAGCTGATGATTGAACAGGTGATTGTCCCTGCCAGCGATGATGGCTCCGCCATCGTTTTCAAGCACGCCTTGTTTGGCGAGGCGGCCTACGCCAGCATGCCCGCGGCGGCGCAACGCGCGATGCACCTTGCCGCCGCCCGGTTGCTGGTTGAAGAGGACGAGGCCGGGCGCGCGATCCGATCAGACCGCGTGGCCCGCCATTTCGAGATTGGCAGCGACAAATTGCGCGCGCGGCGCTGGTGGACGCAGGCCGGCCACGATGCCCGCCGGGTGCTGGCCTTTCCGGCGGCGCGCCATGGCTATGAGCAGGCAATTGCCCTGCTGGCGGGCGGTGATGGTGACAAGGACGAGGCGCTGCGGCTCCACGCCGCCTTGCTGGAAGCTTTGCAGCAAAGCGTTGGCTATTCCGCTCCCGCAACGCTGGTCGCCGCAACCAATTTGCGCGAACTGGCCGAACAGCAGGGCGATCTTGAGGAACAATTGCTGTCCGCCACCGCGCAATGGGCCGCCGCATCCAGCGCCGGGAAATATGAGCTGGCCCGCAGCCATGCCAATCGCGTCGCCCTGATCGCCCGCGCGCTGGCCACGTCCAATGCGCTGGCCGTCGCCGCGATGATCGAGATGACTGCACGCAACCGCTGTGCTGATCTGATCGGCGCGGAAGCGGCCTTCCTGGAAGGGCTGCCGCATTTTTCCACCACCACTTTTTTCAGCCGCCCCGGGGCAATCGCACAGACCTATGGCAATGCCGTCATCAACGCCTGGTTGCTGGGCCATGACGATCTGGCGCGGGAGCGGCTGGCCTTTCTGGCCGAGGCTGACGCGAAGTTGACCGATCCCTACAGCCTGGCCTTTTCACGACATATGGCCTCGATGGGCTGGCTGCTGCTGGGTGAGGCAGGGCGCGCCGAAACCGCCGCGCGGGAAGCGCTGAAAATCGCCGAAACATCCGGATTTCCGCAATATTCCTCGATCGCCCGGATCACGCTGGGCGGCGCGCTGGCTTTTTCCAACCCTGAACCCGCCGCCATCGCGCTGATGCGTGAAGGGATCGCGCTGATGGAAGCAACCGGATCGCGGGCTGGTCAGACCCTCTACCACTCCTGGCTCGCCGAAGCAGAATGGCGCGGCGGCGATCCTGAGCTGGCGCTAGGCACAGTTACCCGGGGGCTGCGCGCCAATCCGGAGGAGCGCTATTTCCTGCCCGAACTGCTCCGCCTCAAGGCCGAACTGGTCGGGATCACCGGGCGGCCCGAGCGGGTCGTCCCCGCGCTGAGGGAGGCGCTTGCCACCGCGCAAGCGAGCAAGGCGGGCGGGCTTCACCGCCGGATCATGGCCAGCCTGGGGCGTTACGAAGCCCAGCCGCAGCTGATTACTGCTTAACCCGCGTCGATCCGCGCCGCGAGATCATCGGACAGGCGGACCAGCTCCCCGCTCACCGCTTCGGGCGCTGCCGCTCCGCCGCCGCTGATCAGCCGGCCACCGGTCGAGATCAGCCAGAACCGGTCATCATCGCCACCTGCCACCAGTGCAAAATCGCCCTCCATGATCTGAGGCCTGTCGCTGTCGATCTGGGTGAAAATGATCGTCGCGGTCCAGCTCGGTTCTCCCGCTCGGCGCGTGACTGTGCCCGCCAGAGTGAAGCGGCGATGATGGACTGCGGCATTGGAGCCCTTGAGCGGCAGGAAAGCGCTGTCTTGCGCGCCGCTGATTTCCGCGCCGCCCGCCGCCGCGCTCACCCGCATATAACCCAGCCCAACCAGTTGATTGGGCGAGGTATTGGGATCCATTGCGCTACCCGAAAAGCGATGCGAATAAAGGCCTGGTCGGATTTCGAACATTGGTTATCCCCCTGAAACAGTCTGGCTGGGCTGAAAGTTCATTGTGATTCTTGCCATATCTGGCGTGATCCACTGGACCTGTCACGCGTGCCCTGTAACTTGCGCAGCGCTGTAA
>JAYVKX010000351.1:0-3186 GCA_043768005.1 Novosphingobium sp.
GTCAAATACGCCCGGCTGCGCGGCAATGCCAAGCAATACTGGCCGGTGGGCAAGGGCTTCATCTTCTCGGTTTCGGGGGAAGCCGGTGCGATCAAGTCGTTTGAATCGAATGCGGTGGCCGGCAAGGACAGCGTCCGCCTGACCGACCGGTTCTATCTTGGCGAACCGCAAATCCGCGGCTTTGACATTCGCGGCGTTGGCCCGCGCGTGATCCGCAAGCCGACCATCGATCTTGATACCAATCTGACCGACACCGTGGTGACCCCGGGGCCCAACCCCAACCGGGATAGCTGGTCGGACGATTCGCTGGGCGGTAAATATTACTACCTTGCCCATGCCGAACTTGAGATTCCGCTGGGTTCGGGCGCCAAAGAACTGGGGCTGCGGCCTTCGATCTTCATGGATGCAGGCGCAGTGTGGGGTATCAACGCGCCTTTGCCTGACGTAAGTCCTTATCCGACCGGAATCCTGATCCCGCAGCGCGATGCCGCTGGCCTGCCGCAATATCTGCAGATTGTTACCTCGGTGCTGGCTCCTCCGGTTGGCACAAACCCCCCGGTCTGCACCACTACCACCGCGATCGTCACCAATCAGCTTAACCCCGTCACGCCGGTCTGCGGGGGCACGGTCAACAACACCCCGCTGGGCCAGACGATTGCGCCGTTTACGCAGGAATTCCTGGGCAATTCGCCCAAGCCGCGGGTTTCGATCGGGATCGGGGTCAATTGGAATTCACCGTTCGGTCCGTTCCGGATCGATTTTGCCAAGACCCTGCTCAAGCAGCCGGGTGATGATATCAAGAGCTTCACTTTCAACGTGGGAACCCAATTCTGATGAACATTATTTTCAAACCCGTTCTGGGCGCCGGCCTGTTGCTTGCGCTGGCCGCGCAGCCTGCTCTTGCCGCCAAAAAGGAAGCCGCTGTGGCTCCGGCTGCCGCCGGTGCGGCGATTACCGGGATTGGCGTGGTCAATATCGATGCGATCAAGGTCAATTCGAATGCCAACAAGGTCGCTCAGCAGCAGCGCCCGACCACCTACAAGCCGCAGATCGATCAAGCCAATGCCCGCGCTGCCGCCATCCAGGCGCAGTTGAAGCCGCTGGCCGACAAGTTTGAACGCGATCGCACCGCCGCCGTGCCGAACCAGACCTTGCTGCAGCAGCAATATGCCCAGATCCAGCAGCTACAGCAGGCGGGCCAGCAGGAAATCAACCGGATCCTCCAGCCGGTTGCCTATTCGGAATCCTATGTTGAAGAACAGATCAACGGTCAGCTGGAAAAGGCGATCAGCCAGGCTGCAGCCAAAAAGCACATCAGCCTGATGCTCACCCCTGAATCGGTGCTCTATGCCGAAGCCGGTTACAACATGAATCAGGCGGTTCTGGACGAGCTGAACACGCTGCTCCCGAACGCTGCGCTGGTCCCGCCGCAGGGCTGGGAACCGCGCCAGGTGCGTGAACAGCGCGCCCAGCAACAGGGCGGCCAACCCGCCGCAGCAGCTGCGCCGCGCCCATCCGCTCCGCAGCCTGACGGCCGCTAAGCGCAAGCGCTGGGGGCAGTGATGAGCGATAATTCAGGTGAGGGTGCGGCAACGATTGCTGCACCCGTTTATGATATCCGCAAGATCTTGAGCGCCCTGCCGCATCGCTATCCGTTGCTGCTGGTTGATCGGGTGATGTCGCTGGAAGTGGGCGAAACGATCCATGCGGTGAAGGCCGTGACCTTTAACGAACAGTTTTTTCAGGGCCATTTCCCCGGCCGTCCGATCATGCCCGGCGTGCTTCAGATCGAGGCACTGGCCCAGGCGGCGGCAATTCTGGCGATCGAATCGCTCGAATTGTCAGGCTCGGGCAAGCTGGTTTATTTCATGGCCATCGAAGAGGCCAAGTTCCGCAACCCGGTAGAGCCGGGCTGTCTGCTCGATCTCCACGTCGGCTTCGTCCAAAAACGCGCGCGGGTCTGCAAGTTTTGGGGCAAGGCCATGCTGGAAGGCAAAGTGGCCTGCGAGGTAAAGTTTACCGCGATGATCGCGGACGCTTGATTGGTGCGGCAAGGCTGGGCCGGATGGCTGGACAAAGCCGGATAGCGGGGCTATGCGCCGCGCTTCCTTTTCAGGCCGGTCGGAACCGGCCACAGCGAAAGTCTAATCCGATGAAGGCCGATATCCATCCCGATTATCACATGATCAAGGTGCAGATGACCGACGGCACCCTGTTCGAAACACGCTCTACCTGGGGCAAGGAAGGCGCCACGCTGACGCTGGATATCGATCCGACGTCGCATCCGGCATGGACCGGCGGTCAGCGCCAGCTTGAAGCAGGCGGCCGTGTTGCCCAGTTCAACAAGCGCTTCGGTGGGCTTTCGCTTAAGAAGAATTAAGCGCAAGCCGGGTTCACCCGGTTTTGCAGAACCAACAGAGGGCGGCTCTCGGGCCGCCCTTTTTTTGTTGCCTAAAAGCCCTGATCTGCCAGTAATCCGCGCCAGCACAGCTGCTGGGCGGCCAGCGGGCGGAAAAATTCAACTCCGGCAACTCCGCCGCGGACCCAGCGGGTAATCGCCCGAACCGGCGGATCATCCTGCAGGCTGATTGACAGGATCATGCCCAGCCGCAGCCAAGTGGCATCGCCCTTTATGCTGCAGCCATGTGTGGACAGATCCTCAACATCCATCGCGGCGCTATTGCCCGCGGCATTGGCCACCTGGACAAGCGCGCTGACATCATGGCGGCTGACCTTGCGCCGGTCTGCGCCGGAAAGCGCGACGGCAGGTTTGATCGCCTGAATGAATTTGGGTGCTGCAACCATCTGAACGCTCCGGGAATCTCTTGAGCCGGATAGCAGCTTGGTTTTAACAATTTCCTTCCTGGTTAGTATTGTGTGAGGCCAGACCGGGAGGGAGATTCGCGCAAAGGCAAGGCTGCTGGCGGACCTGGCGGAACCGTCGCGAAATAAAATTACGTCTATGCAGGCGATGCACACTTTTTGCTTCCAAACCGACGGACCTTGTGCAACAGGCCGCACCCGCACTAATCGCCGCTTGCAGTGGGGCTTTGCCCTCCGTAACAGCGCGCTCCTTGGCATGCGCACAAGACTATGGCGACCGTAGCTCAGTTGGTTAGAGCGCCGGTTTGTGGTACCGGAGGTCGGGGGTTCGAGACCCCTCGGTCGCCCCAGTCTTTCCGCGAT
>JAYVKX010000352.1:0-3656 GCA_043768005.1 Novosphingobium sp.
ACAGCTGGCGCGGGGGCTGCAGCCACCGGTGGGGCCGCCAGCAGCGCCAGCGACAGTCCGAATGCCTTGATTGCAAGACCCGCAGCGCGGGCGTGTTGGCCGAATTTCATCTTCTTTTGCGCTTTCGCTTTCCATTGCCGGTGAGAGTTAAACCATGCCCCCTCTCACCTTGTTGGAGGCTCAATTTGGACGGGCCTATACGCGCGCTTGCGAGGCACCTCAAGCGCCTCTAGGGGATATTTTTGCAACATCCGTTGCGTTTACGGTCAAACCCCGTCCTTACCCGGACGCGATTGGACGAAAGGCTTGATTTGCGATGAATGGTGAAGAGGTGCTTGCCGAGTTTCGTGCCAGCAAGGCGCTGCTCGAAGGCCATTTCCTTCTCTCGTCGGGTCGTCACAGTGCGCATTACCTGCAATGCGCCCGTGTTTTGATGGATCCGATGCGCGCATCGCGGCTGGCCGCAGCACTGGCAGCGACGATCCCGCGTGAGCTGCGCAAGGATATCGCCAAGGTCGTCGCACCGGCCATGGGCGGGGTCATCATCGGCCATGAAATGGGCCGCGCGCTGGGGGTTGAGGCGATGTTCGTCGAACGCCCGGCCGGCATATTCGAGCTGCGCCGAGGCTTTTCGCTGGAACCGGGCGAGAAGGTGTTGATGGTCGAAGATGTCGTGACCACCGGGCTGTCATCGCGTGAGGCGATCAAGGCTATCGAGGAAGCAGGCGGCGAAGTAATCGCGGCGGCATCGCTGGTCGATCGTTCATCCGGCGCGGCGGATTTCGGCGTGCCATTCTTCCCGCTGATTGCGCTCAACTTCCCGACCTATGCTCCGGATGAACTTCCGTCCGAGCTGGCCGGAAGCGAAGCGGTAAAGCCTGGAAGCCGGGCAAAGCCGTGACTCCAGACCGTCTCCGCCTTGGTGTAAACATCGATCATGTCGCCACGATTCGCAATGCGCGCGGCGGTGATCATCCCGATCCGGTGCGCGCCGCGCAGATTGTCGCAGCGGTTGGCGGCGACGGGATCACCGCCCATCTGCGCGAAGATCGCCGCCATATCCGCGACGAGGATATTGCCCGGATTCAGGCTGCAACCAATTTGCCACTCAACCTCGAAATGGCCGCGACCGAGGAAATGCTCGCCATCGCGCTGCGCCACCGCCCCCACGCCGCTTGCATCGTGCCCGAACGGCGCGAGGAACGGACCACCGAAGGCGGGCTGGATGCCGCCGGGCAGCACAACCGCCTCGCGCCCATCGTCGCGCGGCTAGCCGATGCCGGCATCCGCGTCAGCCTGTTCATCGCGCCCGAGCCGCGTCAGCTGGAAGCTGCGATGCGGCTTGGCGCGCCGGTGGTGGAATTTCACACCGGCGAATATGCCCATGCGGTGGGCGAGGCCCGCGCAGTGGAACTACGCCGCCTCGCTGATATGTCAGCGCTCGCGGTGAAAAACGGGATCGAGCCGCACGCGGGCCACGGGCTGACCTTCGAAAACGTCCAGGCCGTTGCCGCAATTCCGCAACTGGCGGAGCTTAATATCGGGCATTATCTGATCGGCGAGGCGATCTTCACCGGGCTGGAAGCCGCAGTTCAGCGGATGCGCGCATTGATGGATGAAGCCAGATGAGGCGGGCCGGATGATCATCGCGATCGGATCCGATCTCTGCAATATCGTGCGAATCCAGAGCTCTCTGGACCGGTTTGGTGAGCGCTTCGAACGCCGCGTGTTTACCGAGATCGAGCGCGCCAAAGCTGCCCGCCGCCCGTTTACCAAGGCGGGCACGCTGGCCAAACGCTTCGCCGCCAAGGAGGCTTTCTCCAAAGCGGTCGGCACCGGGTTCAAGGCGGGGGTGTTCATGAAGGATATCGGCGTGGTCAATGCACCATCCGGCGCACCGACATTGGCGCTGAGTGGCGGGGCGGCGCTGCGGCTGGCCTCGCTTATTCCCGATGGCCACGTGGCAGTGGTTCATCTGACGTTGACCGACGACCATCCATGGGCACAGGCATTTGTCGTGATCGAGGCCAGACCATTGTGAGTGATACTGTAATGAGTGACGACGCTGCGCCCGAAAAATCTGCGCCCGAGCTATTCACAAAGATCGATTGGCTGGGCGAATTTCGCGGCCTCGCGCTGATGTTGGCGGCGGTGCTGGCCTTCCACAGCTTCATCGCCAAGCCATTCTACATCCCCTCGATCTCGATGATGCCGGGGCTGCTGGTGGGCGACCGGTTGGTGGTGAGCAAATATCCCTATGGCTGGAACTGGGCATCGGCCTCGTTCCATATCCTGCCGCGCAGCACCGCGCGGCTGCTGGGCGCAACCCCTGAATATGGCGATGTGGTGATCGTGGTGCCGCGTAATCGTAGCGAAGATCTGATCAAGCGTGTCGTCGCACTGCCTGGGGACCGGATCGCGGTCGTTAATGGCCAGATCGTGCTCAATGGCCAGCCGGTGCCCCAGGCGGTTGAGCCGCCGGTGCAGCTTGATGCAGACGATGCTCTGCTATGCGAAGGCAATCCCTGCAACGGGGCCTTTACCGCCTATCGCACCCGGCTGCCCAGTGGCCGCGAAATCTATGAGCCGCCAACTTTGCGCGAAACCCTGCCCAATGGCGCGAGCTATCTGGTGATCGATCATCTGGACCAGACGCTGGATCATATGGCCGAGATCACCGTTCCAGCGGCCCATGTTTTCCTGATGGGCGACAACCGCGATCATTCGGCTGACAGCCGGGCCCAGCTGTATGAAAACGGCCTGGGCGGCCCGGTACCGCTGTCCGACATTGGCGGGCGGGCCGAGTTTCTGACCTTTTCCCTGAATGGCAGCGAAAGCTGGAATCCGCTGAGCTGGTGGGGTGCCTTGCGCAAAGGCCGGGGGTGGAGCAGCCTGCGTCCTCAAATCGAGGCAAAAGGCAGCAAATAATGGCTGAACGCAGATCCGCCGCAAAGTCTCCTGCCCGCAAACCTGCCGGGCCGACCGATATTACCGATCCGGTGCTGCGCCAGGAAGCAAAACGGGCGGCGGTGTGGATCGGGATGGCAGGCCTTGTGGTGCTGACGGTCTATATGGCGCAGCCGCTGCTGGTGATCTTTGGCGGGCTGGTATTCGCCGCGATGATCGATGGCGGCGCGCGGCTGCTGGGCCGGGTGCTCCCGGTTGGCCGCGGGATCAGGGTGGCACTGGTGCTGCTAGCAGGTGTCACCTTTGTCGGCTGGGTTGCCTATTTTGCCGGGAGCCAGATCGCCCAGCAAGCTGCGGCCCTGCCCGCCACAGTCGAGGCGCAGGGACTGCGCATCCTAGCCTGGCTGGAAGGCCACGGCGTGGCGATCGATATCAAGAATTTCGAAGGGCTGATCCAGCAAGCGCTGGGCGGCGTATCCCAATTGACCCGCGCGGTGGGCGGGTTGATCGGGGTGCTGACCACGCTGTTCCTGATCATGGTGCTGGGGATCTATGTCGCGGCAGAGCCCCGGCTGTATCAGCGCGGGGTGGCGTGGATGCTGCCGCGCGGCGCACGGACAAATTTCGAAGGCACCGCAGCTTTGATGGGCAAATCATTAAGAATGCTGATGTTCGGGCGGCTTATCGGCATGGCGGTGGAAGGCGTGGCCACCTGGCTCATGCTGGCACTCTATGGTGTGCCGATGGCC
>JAYVKX010000353.1:0-7244 GCA_043768005.1 Novosphingobium sp.
TATCTCTCGGCGATCGGCATGCACGCGCAAGGCATGACGCAGGAACAATCCAAGCAGCTGTTCATCACCGAATGCTATCAGGATGAAGGCACCGCCGAACAGCAGGCCGCGCGCGGAACCTATGATCCAGCCTACCTCAGCTATACGCTGGGCAAGCTGATGATCCGCAAGCTGCGTGATGACTGGACCGCCAGCCGCGGCGGGCGCACGGCGTGGAAGGCGTTTCACGACACGTTCCTCGCCTTTGGCGGCCCGCCGATCCCGTTGGTGCGGCAAGCGATGATGAAAGAGGATGCACCCCGCACCGCACTGTGATCGCCGCAAGCAGATACTTGCAATTGCAACCGGTTGGTCGGATGACGGCGGCATGACTGATCCTTTGCCCATGACTCCCACCCCGATGACTTACGCGCGCTATCTGGCGCTGGATGAATTGCTTGGTGCGCAGCGCCCGCAGTCTGATTGTGATGACGAGATGCTGTTCGTCATCATCCATCAGACCAAGGAGCTGTGGCTCAAGCAGATGATCCGCGAGCTGCGTCTGGCCAAGCGCCAGGTGCAGGGCGATGCGCTGATCCCGGCCTATAAGGCGCTGGCCCGGGTCAGCCGGATTCAGGCGGTAATGACGCTGTCATGGGACATTCTGGCAACCATGACCCCCAGCGACTACACCCGGTTCCGCCATGTTCTGGGACCAAGCTCGGGCTTCCAGTCAGACCAGTTTCGCACGGTCGAATATCTCCTCGGCCTCAAGGATGCGCGGTTTCTCGTCTATCAGAATGACCGGCCAGAGGCGCAGGCAGCGATGGCGGCGGCGCTGACCGGGCCGGGGCTGTGGGATGATACAATCGCCGCTGCAGCACGTGCCGGTCTGCCGATCCCGGAGCAGGTGCTGACCCGCGATTTTGCGGCGGCCTATCAGCCTGATGAAGCGGTCGAGGCCGCGTTCCTGACCGTTTATCGTGAGCCTGAGCGTTATTGGGATCTTTACCAGCTGGCCGAAAAGCTGGTCGATCTGGATGATGCCATGGCCAGCTGGCGGCACAAGCATGTGCTGACGGTGGAGCGGGTGATCGGCGGCAAAAAGGGCACCGGCGGCACGGCAGGCGTGCCTTACCTTCAGTCCACCGTTGCCAAGCGCGCCTTTCCCGAGCTGTGGTCACTGCGAACCGAATTGTGAGCTGGAAGCATCTGTTCTCCCGCGCGCTGGAAGCCGCGCCAGAGCGGCTGCACTTTGCCGCGCATAGCCACCATCTGTGGCCCGATGCCAGCTTTGCCGGGCAGGTTGCGGCATGGACCGATGCGGCGCTGCTGGCGGATCACAAATGGGACAAGGTGATGGGCCCGGTCTGCGCCGAGGCGCAGCGGCATATCGCCGC
This sequence comes from Novosphingobium sp., assembly GCA_043768005.1. Taxonomy (GTDB): domain Bacteria; phylum Pseudomonadota; class Alphaproteobacteria; order Sphingomonadales; family Sphingomonadaceae; genus Novosphingobium. The sequence continues at coordinate 1,380 of JAYVKX010000353.1, forward strand.
AGAGCTGGCCCTGCCCGATCCGGCGACCATCGCCTTTGCCCCCAATACGCATGATTTGCTGATCCGGATCGTCTCGGCCATCCCGGCGCGCATCCCGCGCATTCTGGCCACTGATGGCGAGTTCCACTCGTTCCGCCGCCAATCGCTGCGCTGGGTGGAGGCCGGACGGATCGAACTGGTGACGGTTCCGGCGGAGCAATTGCTGGAAACCGCGCGGGCCGGATCATTCGATCTGATCTTCGCCAGCCAGATATTGTTCAATTCCGGCCAGCCGGGCGCAGATATCGCGGGCTTGGCGGCACTATCCCGCCCCGAGGGACCGTGGGTGGTGATCGATGGCTATCACGGCTTCATGGCTACGCCGACCGATCTTTCTGCGGTTGCAGGCAGGATCTTCTACCTTTCCGGGGGGTATAAATATGCGATGGCGGGCGAAGGGGTCTGCTTCCTTCACACGCCCGCCGGCTTTGCTCTGCGCCCCGAAATAACCGGCTGGTACGCCGCCTTTGATGAGCTTGATGCAGTGCAGGGCGGAGTTGGCTATGCCCCCGATGGACGGCGGTTTATGGGCAGCACCTTCGATCCCAGCGGGCTGTACCGGCTCAACGCGGTCCAACGGATGCTGCATAGTGAAGGGCTGACGACAGCGGCGATCTCGGCCCATGTCGCCGTGCTGCAGCAGCAGTTCCTGGCAAGCAATCCGCTGCCCGGTTTCACCCTGATCAGCGCACCTCAGGCCCGGTTTCTCGCCTTCCGGGGCGCGCAGGCTGCCGCCGTGCAAGCCGCGCTGGAAGCGCGCGGGGTGATGAGCGATGTGCGCGGTGATGTGCTGCGGATCGGTTTTGCGCTGTATCACGATGCCGATGATGTGGCGCGGTTGCTGGCGATCCTGGCAGCGTTCAGTTAATCAGCCCCGGCCGCGATATCCCGCCACGCCTTGTTCGGGCACCCACAGCCCATCCGGCGCTGCGCCGCTTTGCCAGAACACATCGATCGGAATGCCGCCGCGCGGATACCAATAGCCGCCGATACGCAGCCATGCGGGCTTCATTTCGGCAAACAGACGCTGACCGATACCGACGGTGACATCTTCGTGAAAGCCTGCGTGATTACGGAAACTGCCCAGAAACAGCTTCAGGCTTTTGGATTCAACGATAGTTTCGCCCGGCGTATAATCGATCACCAGATGGGCAAAATCGGGTTGACCGGTGACCGGGCAGAGCGAGGTAAACTCCGGCGCGGCAAACCGCACCAGATACAGCGATCCATTGCGCGGATTGGGCACATAATCGAGCACCGCCGCATCGGGTGAGGCAGGAAGAGCGCTGTGCTGGCCAAGATGGCGGGGCATTTGTGTGTCAGACATGCCGCAGCCATGCCGCTATCGCAGCCCCAGCACAAGTCACCGGTTGGAAGCGGCGAGTTCACTTCCTATTCACGGGCCGCCGCTGTAACCGCGCAGCAGGTGCAGAATTGGAACAATTGATGATGAAAACCGGGGGCAAGGCAGGCGCATTGGCGCAGATCGTGCCCGCGCTGGCATTCGCCCTGATTATTTCGCGCGGCCCCGCATTGGCGCAGTCGGCCAGCGAGTTTCAGCTGCCCAGAGCCACACCCAGCGCTGCCCCGCGCGGGCAAGGCCCGGTCGATCCCGAAAACCCTGGTGCTTCGGCCCCGCGCCCGGGCGGAACCGCTTCGCCCGCCCCCAGCCAGCAGCCAAGCGCAAGCCCCACGCCGAGCGCAACCGCCGCGCCTGCCGCCACGCCGAGCAGTTCCGCCGCGCGGTCCGTAAGGCGGCCAGCCCTGCGGCCTAACCCGGTTCCTGCAGCACCTATCCCCAGCCCCAGCGCCGCGCCGCTCACCCTGCCAGCGCCCACACCAGGCATTACGGCAACCTCGTTCCCCTCGCTCACCCAGGCCTCGCCCCCATCCCGCGCTGAAACTGCTCCGGCAAGCGGCACTGCCACTTGGTGGTGGTTCTATCTTGCAGGCGGTGCAGCCGCGCTGGCGGCACTGTTCGCGCTGTTGTGGCGGCGCAAGCGCGGCATAGTACAGGTGGCGTTGGTAGAGTTCGAAATGCCGGTCGTCGCTGTGCCGACCCCCGCCCCCGCTCCGGCCCCCGCGCCGTCCCTGCCATTGGCAATTCCCGAACCGCAACTCAGCGCGGCCGTCGCGCCTGCCCCGGCACCGGAACCCGCGCCGGAACCCGCGCAGCAGGGTGATGGTCTGGTCCTGATGCTGGAAGCGACCCGGCTCAGCGCTTCGCTGCTGGCGACCACGCTCAGCTATAGGCTGAGGCTGACCAACCATGGCGCGCTGCCGCTGGCTGGCCTTGCGATCGAGGGCGACATGGTTTCGGCCCATGCCTCTCTCCCGCCCGAACAGCAGATGGCCCAGGCCCGGCAGAAGCTGGAACTGCGCCATGTAGTGGCCACGCTTGATCCGGGCGAAACTGCTGAATTTTCAGGTGATATCCGCCTTCCGCTCAGCGCGATTACACCGCTTCGGGCAGGCGAGCAGGCCTATTTCGTGCCGCTCGCCCGGTTTCGGGTCGAGGCCGGAGCGCCGGGCGGTGATGGGGTGGTGATCGCGCAAACCTTCGTGGTCGGCGATGTGCCCGATGGCCCGCAAACGACGCTGCGGCCGTTCCGGCTTGACCTTGGCCCGCGCACCTATTCGCGGATTAGCCAGCGCGAAGTGACCTAAACAAAGATTCACCTCTCGACTGCGCCAGCCTGCGTGGCTAAGTCTCTTCGCAATTGCAGCGTGGAGGCGCTGTGCTGGGCCTGGAGGGGCCCAACCGAAGAGGACGCGAATACCATGGATAGTCTTGTTTCAACCGAGTGGCTGGCCAACGAAATGGGTGCGAGCGATCTGCGCATCGTCGATGCCACCCGCCATCTGCCCGGCACTGGCCGCGATGCCCAGGCCGAATATGAAGCGGGCCATATTCCGGGCGCAGTATTCATGGATCTGGCAGATCTGGTTGATAGCAATGCCCCGATCGAAAACACCCTGCCCCCGGCAGAGAAATTCGCCAGCCGGATGCAGAGCCTGGGCCTTGGCGATGGCAGCCGCATCGTCATCTATGATGATAGCGCGGTGAAAACCTCGGCGCGGGCATGGTTCATGCTCAAGATGTTCGGTGCGCATGATGTGGCGCTGCTCGATGGCGGGATCGCCAAGTGGAAGGCTGAAGGCCGCGCCATGACTCAGGGCAAGGAAACCCTGCGCCACCGCCATTTCACCGCCTGGTCGGATGACAAGAACGTGCGCAGCAAGGCCGATATGCTGGGCAATCTGCACAGCAAGGGCGAACAAGTGGTCGATGCCCGCGGCGCGGCGCGCTGGGCCGGGCAGGAAGCAGATCCGCGCCCGAACATCGCCTCGGGCCATATCCCCGGCTCGCTCAACGTGCCTTATACTGCGCTGTTCAACACCGATGGCACCTTCAAGGACAAGGCGGCACTGGCCACCATTTTTGAGGCTGCCGGCATTGATCTTGAAAAGCCGGTTGTCACCAGCTGCGGCAGCGGCGTAACCGCCTGCGTCCTGACCTTCGGGATGCACTTGCTGGGCAAGGAAGATGTCGCGCTGTACGATGGCAGCTGGACCGAATGGGGGGCAGACGCCGATACGCCCAAGGCCATCAAGCCCGCCGCCTGATTATGGCTGGCGGGTCGGATATCCCCCAGAAGCCCGCGACCCGCCTAGTAACCGGCGGACGGCGGCGCGAATGGACTGGAGCAGTCGTCAGCCCGCCGGTGTGGCGTGCCAGCACGCATCTCTACGCGGATAGCGCCGCGCTCCACGCCGGGAATGATGGAAACGCCGACGGCCGGTTTTTCTATGGTCGGCGCGGCGCACCAACCCAGTGGGCGCTGGCCGAAGCCCTGACCGAGCTAGAACCGGGTGCGACCGGAACCATGCTCTATCCCTCAGGCGTAGCTGCCATTGCCGGTGTTTTGCTCACCGTGCTGCGCCCCGGCGATGTATTACTGATGACCGACAATGCCTATGAACCCAGCCGGTTCATGGGGCGCGGGTTGCTTAAGGATTTCGGGATTGAAACCCGCTGGTTCGATCCGCAGGATATTGCTGCATTCAAGGCCGCGATTTGCGACAGAACCCGCGCGGTCCTGCTTGAATCGCCCGGCAGCCTGACGCTGGAAGTGCAGGATGTGCCCGCGCTATCCGCAATTGCCCGGGCGCGCGGGCTTGCCGTGGTGCTCGATAATACCTGGGCCAGCCCGCTCGGCTTTGCCGCGCTGGAACGCGGCGCGGATATTGCGGTGATGAGTCTGACCAAGCACGTTGGCGGCCATTCCGATCTGATGATGGGCAGCGCCTCTGCCGGGGCTGAATGGTACGATCGGTTGCGCAAACGGGCGCAGGGACTGGGCCTGATCGTCTCACCCGATGATGCGGCACTGGCCACACGGGGCCTGCGGACCATGGGGGTTCGGCTGGAGCGCGAAACCGCCAGCGCCCTTGAAATCGCCCGCTGGCTTGAAACCCGCGCCGAAGTTGCCCGTGTGCTGTGCCCGATGCTCCCCGGATCGCCCGGCCATGATCTGTGGACCCGCGATTTCACCGGCGGCTGCGGGCTGTTCAGCTTTGTCCTTAACGGCGGCGGCAGTGCAGGTCGGGACCGGCAGATCGATGCGCTGGAATTGTTCGGGATCGGATATAGCTGGGGCGGGTTTGAAAGTCTGGTTACGCCGATCGATCCTGCGCCGCTGCGTAGCGCGACCCGCTGGCCGCTCCCTGGTATGGACCCAACCGATCGGTTCGGCCTGCGCCTGTCAATCGGGCTGGAGGATCCGGGCGATCTGATTGCGGATCTTGAACGCGGCTTGGCAGCTTGGCGGCAAAGCTGATCTAACTGCCTGCAAAGCCATTCTGACTGGCTTGCAACCCGCTTGCGCCCCATTTGCAGTGGAATGAGCAATAATGCCCCCAACACAGGACGTGTCTGGCTGGTTGGCGCCGGCCCCGGCGATCCCGATCTGCTGACGCTACGCGCGGCGCGGCTGATCATGCAGGCGCGGATCATTGTCCATGATGGCCTGGTCGATCCCTCGATCCTCGCCATGGCCAGCCCCACTGCACGGCTGATCTGCGTCGCCAAACAGCGCTCGCACCACACCATGCCGCAAAGCGAAATCAACGCTTTGCTGGTGCGTGAGGCTTTGGCGGGCCGCGACGTGGTCCGCCTCAAGGGCGGCGACCCGTTCATTCTCGGACGCGGCGGCGAAGAGGCTGAAGCCTGCTGCGCCGCCGGGGTTCAGGTTGATGTCGTCCCCGGAATCAGTGCCGCAATCGGTGCAGCCGCCGCTGCGCTGCTGCCGCTGACCCACCGCAACAGCGCCTCGATCGTCAGCTTTGTCGCGGGCCAGTGCAAGGGTCTGACCGAGCAGGACTGGTCAGGCCTGGCGGGGCTTGGCCGCACGCTGGTGATCTATATGGGCGTCGCCACGGCAGAGGCGATTGCCGAAAAGCTGATCGCCGATGGCCTGTCCCCCGCCATGCCCGTCGCGGTGATCGAGCGCGCGACCCGCCCCGATATGCGGGTTTTGCGCAGTTCGATCGCGGGCCTTGCCGCGCTCGTCAGCGACAGCCGGGTCAAAAGCCCGGCGGTGATCGTGATCGGCGAAGTTGCCGCTTCGCCCGAACCACAGCAATTGCGCGCGCTGGCGCTGGAGGCTGCACAATGAAGATTTTGACCGGCAATGACCTCAAATCCGGGGCAGTCACCTGGTGGGACGGGGTGCAATGGTCCCTCCACGTCGGCGATGCGGTCGATGTCGGTGAACATGCCGATACCATCCTGGCCCGCGAAAATGCCGCGCGCCGGGTTAACGC
>JAYVKX010000354.1:0-4092 GCA_043768005.1 Novosphingobium sp.
GGACGAGGGCATTGCGGTGGCTGAAAACATCGCCGGGCTGACCGGGATCGTCAATCACGCGGTGATCCCCGGCGTGGTCTATACCATGCCCGAATTTGCAGGGGTCGGCCTGACCGAGGAAGCCGCCAAGGCGAGTCTGGCCAAGAGGGGGGGCGCTGTCAAAGTCGGCAAGTTCCCGATGGCTGCCAACAGCCGCGCCAAGACCAACCGTGACACCGATGGCTTTGTGAAAGTCATCGCCGATGCTGAAACCGATCGAGTTTTGGGCGTGTGGATCGTCGCCAGCCTGGCCGGAACCATGATCGCCGAGGCCGCGCTGGCGATGGAATTCGGCGCGACTTCCGAGGATATCGCCTATACTTGCCACGCGCATCCAACGCATTCCGAAGCGCTCAAGGAAGCAGCAATGGGCGTCACCGGGAAACCAATCCATATTTAGGCCGATCCATATCTAGGCTGATCCATATTTGAAGGGGAATATCGATGCGGCATATCGCGCTCATCTTGGCGGTCTTGGCCGCTTCTCCAGTCGCTGCAGCATCGCCTGTCCCCGCCGCACTCTACGCCGATCCGGCGCATGACAGCGCTCACCCGGCGCGTATGGAAGTGCTGCATATCCCAAGCGGGGATGTGCAGATCAATGGCGTGGCTTACCTTGCGGCCGGAGCCGGTCCGCATCCGACGATCATCATCTGCCACGGCCTGCCCGGCAATGAAAAGAACCTCGATCTGGCGCAAGCCTTGCGTCGCGCCGGATGGAACGCGATCACGTTCAACTATCGCGGTAGCTGGGGCAGTCCGGGTTCGTTTCGGTTTGCTCAGAACCCGCAGGATGCGGCGGCGGTCCTCGCCTATCTGCGCAGCCCTGCCAATGCGAGTGCACTGGGGATCGATCAAGCGCGGATCGTTCTGGCAGGCCACAGCATGGGCGGCTGGGTCGCCGCGATGACCGCCGGCCATGATCGCGGCTTGCGTGGTATAATTCTGATTTCCGCTGCAAACATGGGCACCATCGGCCACCTGCCCCGCGCCGCTATCCTGGCGGAAATGACCAGCGACATGGAAACGCTCGCCGATACAACTCCAGACGCCATGACCGACGATCTTATTGCCCATACTGACGCTTATGATTTTAGCCGGTACGCAGCGGATTTGGCAAACAAGCCGCTGCTCGTGCTGAGTTCGGACGATGGGCTTGCGCCGCAAACCGATGCGCTGGTCGCGGCAGTACGTAAAACGGGCGGCAAGCAGATCACCGCAGTCCATGTTGCCACAGATCATAGCTGGTCGGACCGGCGGATCCGCCTTCAGACCGAAATCCTCCAGTGGCTCAAGCGGTTGCGATAATCGCCTTGACCAAGCGGAATATCATGCAACGGTTCGCCCGCTGGCATATCTGGCTGGGCTGGGCGGCGGCGGTGCCAGTGCTGCTGTGGCTCGCCTCGGGCCTGTTCATGTCCGCCGTCCCGATTGAAGAAGTGCGCGGAGGAGCGCTGCGGTCCAATGATGCGGTGATCGACGGGACCACCCTCAGTTTCCCCCGGCTGACCGGGCCGGTATCCAAGGTTGCGCTAGTATCGCAAGGCGGCAGCCCGGTGTGGATCATCACCGGGGCGGACAAGCAACCACACCGCTATACCGCGCGCGATGGTGAGCTGCTGGGCGCGGTGGACGAGGCAGAGGCCAGACTGATCGCTGCGGGCGCGTTTACGGGCAAGGCACCGCTCACCGCCATGCACCGTTTCACCGCCGATACTGCGCCGCTCGATCTGCGCCGCCCGCGTCCTTCGTGGCAGGCGACATTCGCCGATGGCACCCATATCTATGTCGATGCGATGAGCGGCGAGGTGCTGGCGTTGCGCACCAGGTTCTGGCGTGCCTATGATCTGATGTGGGGCATCCACATCATGGATTTGCAAACACGCGAAGATACCAGCAACGCGTTTCTATGGGTGTTTGGCGGGCTGGCACTGATCTCTTCGCTATTTGGCACCGCGCTGTTGTTCCGGCGAAGGAAGGCGTTAAAATGACACCCGCCCTGCCCGCAGTGGTCCCCGCACTTCCCGCAATCCTCGATCTGCTGGGGGTTGCCGTGTTCGCGCTGACCGGGGCGTTGCTCGCGGCTCGACTCAAACAAACGTTTGTGACGATGAGCTTCTTTGCGCTGATCACCGGGGTTGGCGGCGGATCGGTGCGCGATCTGCTGATCGGTGCCCCGGTGTTCTGGGTGCGCGATCCGTGGGTCGCCCCGGTTTGCCTTGGCACCGCGCTGATCGTCTGGCTGACTCCGCAGCGCTGGTGGGCCAAGGATGACGCAAGCTTCAAATTGCTCGAATGGGCTGATGCAGCGGGACTTGCCGCCTATTCGGTTCTGGGGACTGCCAAGGCGCTGAACTATGGCGTTGCACCGGTGCCCGCGATCCTGATGGGGGTTATCACCGGCTGTGTTGGCGGGATCATCCGCGATGTGCTGGCGGCGCGCCCCTCGATCCTGATGCGGCCCGAGCTATATGTGACGGTTGCCGCGCTGGCCTCATCGCTTTGCGCCGCGGGCAAGCTGCTGGAACTGCCCGATGCGCTGACTTGGCCAATCGCGGCGCTGGCGGGCTTTGCCCTGCGCGGCATGGCGATACAGTTCGGCCTGGCGCTACCCGCTTATGGACGGACAGACATCAGGCCGGATTGAATCAAAAATTTAGAGCGTTTGATCACCAGAATCGACGTTTTGCACCCGGCCATCGCGATCGACCATGCAGGTAAACTTTCCGCCACTGGTGATTTGGCCAACCACGCGCCAGCCTTCGCCATCACGGGTAACCGCATCGATCACTTCGATCCGGCGGTCGCCCTGTTTGATCTGTTTGGCACAGCTGTTCACCGCATTGTCGAGCCCGCGAGATTCCCCGCGCGCAGCGCCGCGCGTCTCGTCATAGCTCGGACGATTGTCATTGCCGTAACCCGCCGAATCATCATCCTGCGGGTAAGATTGGCGAGGATAGGACTGCTGGGGGTACGATTGGCGGGGATATTGGTAATCGCCTGAACGCTCACGTTCACGCTTGGCCTTGTTGCTCTTGCTGGCCGCGCTGGCAATTGCGGCAATGCTACCAAGGATCAACACGCCGGCGAAAATGTCGCCTGCATCGATCCTATCATGATGGCGGCCCCAGCCACCGCCCCAGTTGCCATCCCAATCGCGATGATTCGCCAGAGCCGGAGTTGCCGCCATCGAAAGCGCCGCAGCAAGCGACAGTGCGGCAGCGGTGCGTGAAAATTTGGGCTTCATTCTCTTGATCCCTTTGAATGGCATCACAGGCAATTGGCCCGACGCCCCCCAATCTTTACAAGACTAGACGGTTCAGGCTGTCTCGTGCCTGAACCGCCCGTCGTTAGTGAGCCTCGCTTTGTCTTACAGACCACGGATGCCGCTGAAGTCGATGTCGACAATCCGCCCGCGCTCAAACTTGCACTTGAACGAACCGCTGTCATAGCCGCGCATCGAGTTGTCCCAACCGCGATAATCACCGCCCCAACCCCGGCCATAGTCATCATCACCATTGCGCCAGCCACGGCCCGAGCTGTTGACCGCAATTCGGCCACGAACTTCATAGCCCCAGCGGGTTTCGCGGATATTGCGAACATCAGTTACATCGGCGCGGCCATAGCTATAACGGCTTGCTTGGCTTTCGGCAGTGCGGACGCAAAGCTCGATCGCCTGGCGCGCATTGCCACGATAGCCGTTGCGATCGTAGCGACCATAACCTCCGTTGTTTCCATAATCACCGTATCCCGCCCGATCGTAGCGGTAGTCGTTGTCCCGGTAATCCCCGCCCCGGTAATTCCCGCCTCGGTAATTCCCGCTACGATAATCATAATCACGGTAATCATAGTCGCGGCCGCGATTGCTGGTTGCCGAGGCGACAGCGGCAATCCCGCCGATCACCAATGCACCGGCGATGATATCGCCAGCGCTGATGCCATCATGGTCACGATCACGGCTATCGGCAAACGCAGGGGCCGCCGAAGAAACCGCCATCGCGCCAGCCGCGACGGTAGCGATTGCGCCCTTGGCCAGAGCTTTGGAAATGGTCT
>JAYVKX010000355.1:0-2872 GCA_043768005.1 Novosphingobium sp.
CTAGGCTTTTCAGGGGACAAGACTTGGTCTCGTATACAGATGTTGAACTTCCCAAGGGCCGGATAGCTCCATGGCTATCCGGCCCCCTTCGCAAGAACCGGTCGATCTATCTTAAGGTCGCCTTCGCGGCGGCGATGATCAATTTCTTTGCTTTGGTAACATCGCTGTTCACCATGACGGTCTATGACCGCGTGGTGCCCAATAATGCTACGGATTCGCTGGTCGCGCTGACCATCGGCTTGGTCATTGTGGTGATGTTCGATTTCGTGCTCAAGCTGTTGCGCGCCTATTATGTCGATGTGGCGGGCGCGCGGATTGATCGCGATATCGGCAAGGCGATCTTCCAGCAGATCCTCGACATGCGGCTTGATCTTGGTCGCAGCTCGACCGGGGGTCTCGCGGGGCTTGTCCGCGAGATTGAAACGCTGCGCGATTTCTTCGCTTCGGCCACGCTGACTGCGCTGGTCGATATGCCTTTCATCATCATCACGCTGATTGTGATCTGGCTGATCGGTGGCTCGATCGTGTTTGTGCCGATGGCGCTGATCCCGCTGGTGGTGCTGACCGCGCTGGCGACGCAGCCGGTGATGCGCAGGCTTTCGGCTGAAACGCTGGGTGAGGCGCTGGGCAAGCAATCGGTGCTGGTCGAGACGATCGGCAGCCTTGAAACGGTGAAATCCGCCAATGCGGGCGCAATGCTGAGCGATCGGTGGGACAAGGCAGTGCTTGGCCACGCCGGCTCATCGCTGCGTCAGCGCCTGGTTTCGACTATTTCGATCAATATGGCGGGCAGCATGCAGACGCTGGCCTATACCGGCGTGGTAATCTTTGGCGTTTTTGCGATTGCCAATCAGTCCCTGACGATGGGCGGGTTGATCGCCTGTTCGATCCTGGCCGGACGCGCGGTGGCGCCGCTTTCGACGATCGCGCATCTGCTGACCCGGATCAATGGCGCACGCACCGCCTATGGCCAGATCAACAAGATGATGGAGCAGCCCCCCGAGGGGCCAGCGGGAGCCGGACTGCATCTGCAGAATGTGCAAGGCGGGATCGAGTTTCGCGATGTCGATTTCCGCTATCCCAATGCGCCGGAATTGGCGCTCACCAATGTTTCGTTCCGGATCAAGCCGGGTGAGCATGTTGCGCTGATCGGCCCGATCGGATCGGGTAAATCAACCATCGCGCGGCTGCTGATCGGGCTGTATCCGCCGTCTAGCGGGCTGGTGCTGGTTGATGGCACGGATATTCGCCAGCTTACCCCCAAATCCCTGCGCGCAAAGGTCGGCGCGCTGTTTCAGGACAATGTCCTGCTGACCGGGACGATCCGGGAAAACATCCTGCTGGGCCGGGATGAAATGGGCGATGAGGAAATGCTCCGTTCGGCGCAGGTCAGCCTGGCGCATGATTTCATCTCGCAGCTGCCCAGCGGCTATGATCTGATCCTAGCGGATCGCGGGGATGGGCTTTCAGGCGGGCAGCGCCAGTCAATCGCTCTGGCGCGGGCGCTGGTCGGCAAACCGCCGATCATCATCCTGGATGAGCCGACATCTTCGGTCGATACTGAAACCGAGGCGCGGATGTTGCAGAATTTGCGCAGCGAATTTGAAGGTCGCACGCTGGTTCTGATTACCCACCGCCCATCGATGCTGGCGCTGGTTGACCGGGTCATCCTGATGGCCCGCGGTCGGGTTGCGATGGATGGGACCCCCGAACAGATCACCCGTCGTGTCACCCAGATCCCAGCGAGATAAGCCATGGCAAAGCTGATTGAATATCTGAAAGGCGATGAGGCCGATCTGGACGAGCAGGAATTTACGGCCAAGAAATCCGCCAATGTGATCCTGTGGATCATCATCGGCTTCTTTGTGATTTTTTTCCTGTGGGCGGCGCTGACCGAGGTTGACCGGACGGTGCGGGGCATGGGGCGGGTGGTGCCCAGCTCCAAATTGCAGGTTGTCTCCAATATGGAAGGCGGCGTGATCCAACAGATCCTGATCAAGCCCGGGCAAACCGTCACCAAGGGCGATATTCTGGTCCGGCTTTCGCCCAAGATCAGCGATGCCGCCTTTGGCAGTTCGACCGCATCTGTAGAGGCGCTGCAAGCCAAGGTGGCACGGCTTAATGCTGAAGTCCGCGGCGCTTCGCCTAACTATAGCGGAGGCCAGTCTGGCCAGATTGCGGTTGAACAATCGCTACATGCAGCGCGCAGTGCAGAGCTTCAGGGCATCACTGCCGCAGGCAACGCGCGGGCCGCACAGGCCGAACGCGCGGTTGCCGAAGCGCGGGCGATGCTTGAATCGCGCCGCTCAAACCTCTCCGCAACGCGCAGCGAGGTAGAGATGATGCGGCCCTTGGCGCAGCAGCAAATTGTTTCGCAGCTTGATCTGATCAAGGCCGAAAATGCGTTTAGCATAGCTGCCAACGAGGTTGCCGCCGCCGAAGCCACGATCGCGCGGGCGCAATCGGGCGTTGCCGAAGCCCGCGCCTCAACCGCGCAGGGCCGCAGTGACTGGATGAGCCGCGCGGGGATGGAGCTGTCGCAGGCCCAGGCCGAGCTTTCGGCCCAGCAGCTAACCCTGCCAGCCCTGTCTGACCGGGTTGATCGGACCACGATCCGCGCACCGATGTCGGGCAGGATCAACCGCGTTCTGGTGACGACGGTGGGCGGTTCGGTATCTGCGGGCATGCCGATTGCCGAGATTGTTCCATCGGAGCAGGCGCTGTATATCGAAGCGATGGTCCGCCCGTCCGACATCGCCAATGTCCGGCTGGGCCAGAAGGCGGCGGTGGAGATTACCGCGTTCAATTCGGCGATATTCGGTAAGCTGGATGGTCGGGTGACTTCGATCTCGCCCGATGCGGTGGTCAATGA
>JAYVKX010000356.1:0-5407 GCA_043768005.1 Novosphingobium sp.
GCGACCGTAGCTCAGTTGGTTAGAGCGCCGGTTTGTGGTACCGGAGGTCGGGGGTTCGAGACCCCTCGGTCGCCCCAGTCTTTCCGCGATAAGCATGCCGCAAACGGAGGTGCGTGTGCCCGCGTTCTGGGAAGAATCCGATTTTGACGATCATGAGCTGGTGCAGCTCGTGCGGGATCGCGCCTCTGGCCTCACCGCGATCATCGCGCTTCATTCCACCCATTTGGGGCCCGGCGCTGGCGGCACGCGGTTCTGGCATTATGCCGATGGCGCGCAGGCCGTGCGCGATGCGCTGCGCCTGTCGCGCGGGATGAGCTATAAGAACGCCATGGCCGGTCTGCCGATGGGCGGCGGCAAGGCGGTAATCTTGGCCGATGCAAACCGCACCAAGACCCCGGCAATGCTCGCCGCATTTGGCGATGCGATCGAAGGGCTAGGCGGGCGCTATGTGACCGCCGAAGACGTTGGAATCAATGAGGCCGATATGGCTGCCGTGGCTCAGCGCACCAGCCATGTTACCGGCCTGCCCAATGCCAACAGCGGCGCGGCGGGCGGCGATCCGGGGCCGTTTACGGCAATCGGCATCTATCACGGTGTCAAGGCGGCAGTGACTTACAAGCTGGGCAAGGACAGCCTTGCCGGCGTCCATGTGGCAGTGCAGGGCACCGGCAGCGTTGGCGGCGGATTGGCGCGGCTGCTGGCCAGCGACGGCGCCCGGCTGACGCTGGCCGATGTCAACGCTGATCGCGCTGCTGCGCTGGCTGCGGAACTGGGCGGCGAGACGGCCCCTGCAGATGCGATCATGGATGTGTCCTGTGATGTGTTCAGCCCCAATGCACTGGGCGCGATCCTGGATGATCGGGGCGTCGCCCGGATCAATGCGCCGATCGTGGCGGGCGGGGCCAACAATCAGCTTGCCCGGCCGGAACACGGCCCGGCGCTGGCCGCGCGCGGGATCCTTTATGCCCCCGATTATGTCATCAATGCTGGCGGGATCATCGCGGTAACGCTGGAATATCTGGCGCGGCAATCGGGCGAGCCTTGCGGGATAGAGCAAGTCCATACCCGGCTGGAGCAGATCCCGGCGCGGCTGACCGCAATCTGGCAGGAAAGCAATAGCTCGGGCCGCTCGCCTGATCAGGTTGCCGATGCAATGGCGCAAAGGCTGATCGGGCGCTGATCTCGCTTGCCCGAACCGGCGCGCCCTGCCACAGCGCGCTGACTTTCGAGTAATCAGAATCACATGCACGGTTTTGCCAATCCAGCCCGGTTTTTGCGCATCGCGCGGTGGCTTACACCGTTGCTGCTGCTGAGCGGAATTGTGATCGCAAGCGCAGCGCTGGCCTGGGGCCTGTGGCGCGCTCCGGCGGACCAGCTGCAGGGCGAAACAGTCCGTATCCTGTTTATTCACGTTCCCGCTGCATGGCTGGGAATGGGCGGGTGGGCCGCGCTGGCCATCGCCAGCCTGACCGAGCTGGTATGGCGGCATCCGCTGGCGGCAATCGCGGCGCGGGCAGTGGCGCTTCCCGGCGCAGTCTATACCGCGATTTGTCTCGCCACCGGATCGCTATGGGGCCGCCCGGCCTGGGGCAGCTGGTGGGTGTGGGATGGGCGGCTGACCAGTATGCTGGTGCTGCTGTTCCTCTATTTCGGTTATATGGCGCTGGCAGATGCGGCGCAGCGTGATGGACAGGGCAATACCCGCGTGGCAGCGATCTTTGGCCTCATCGGCGCGATCAATCTGCCGATTATCAACCGTTCGGTGGTGTGGTGGAACAGCCTGCATCAGCCGCCCAGTATCACCATGACCGCATTGGGAGGAAAATCAGCGATCGATGCTGCTTTTCTGTGGCCGCTGCTGGCCGCCACCATCGGCTTTTCGCTGATCTTTGGCGGTGTGGTGCTGGCCCGGATGCGCAGCATCCTCGCCGATATCCAGGCAGAGGCGCGATTGCGCCGGATGGCGATGGAATAGACCATGCGTGAAACGCTTGATCCCTGGATGTTTATCATTGCCGCCTATGCGCTGGGCATTGCTGGCACGGCGCTGATGATTGGCGCTAGCTGGGCGGCGATGCGCCGGGCCGAGGCACGGCGCGATCTGGCCAGAACCAAGCGGACGGACGGAGAATGAGCACACTAAAGCCCAAACATCAGCGGCTTGTGCTGCTGTTGGTGGCGCTGATGGCGCTGATCGGGGCGGCACTGCTTGCCACCTGGGCGCTGCGCAATCAGGCTTCGTATTTCTATGTGCCGAGCGAGATCATTGCCAACCGGCCTGATGCATCTCGCGCGGTGCGGCTGGGCGGAATGGTAGAGCGCGGCTCGCTCAAAACCGCCGTAGACGGCGTGACAGTCAATTTCATCGTTGGCGATGGCACCGCCCGCGTGCCAGTGCGCTTCAGCGGGATCGTGCCATCATTGTTTGTCGAGGGATCGGGCGTCGTGGCCGAGGGCAGACTGGGCGCGGATGGCACCTTCGTGGCGGATAATCTGCTCGCCAAGCATGATGAGAAATACGTGCCGCGCGAGATGAAAGACATGAGCGCCGATCAAGCCCGCGCTGCGGTTTCCGCGACCAAATGATTGCAGAGCTTGGCCTTGCCGCCTTGTGGCTTGCCGCTGCGCTTGCCGGGCTGCAACTGATCGCCGGGGCTTTGGCGCTGACCCCGCGTGGACTGAACCTGGCAGGCATCGTCCGGCCCGCGGCGATCGTTCAGGGATTGCTAGCGGCGACCGCCTTTGCGGCGCTGATCGTGCTGTTTTGCCAGACTGATCTCTCGGTAAAGCTGGTCGCGATGAATTCGCATTCGGCCAAGCCCTTCCTGTATAAATTCGCCGGAACCTGGGGCAATCACGAAGGCTCGATGTTGCTGTGGGTGACGGTGATGGGGCTGGCGGGCGGCTTCGTAGCGCTGGTTGAGCGCCGCCTGCCCGAACCGACTATGCTGGCAACGCTGGCGGGGCAGGCGTTTGTCAGCCTTGGCTTTTATGCTTTCCTGCTGCTGTCCTCCAACCCGTTTGAGCGTCTGTTGATCCCCGCGGTAGAGGGGCAGGGGCTGAACCCACTGCTGCAGGATCCCGGCCTCGCGTTCCATCCGCCGACGCTTTATCTGGGCTATGTCGGGCTTTCGATTGCCTTCAGCTTTGCCATTGGCGCGCTGGTCACGCGTGAGGTTGGCCCAGCCTTTGCCCGGGCGATGCGGCCATGGGTGCTGGGGGCGTGGATATTCCTGACCCTTGGGATCACCGCAGGTTCGTATTGGGCCTATTACGAGCTGGGCTGGGGCGGCTGGTGGTTCTGGGATCCGGTAGAAAACGCCAGCCTGATGCCGTGGCTGGCGGCAACCGCGCTGCTCCATTCGGTCAGTGTGCTGGCCGCGCGCAATGCGCTGCGGGCGTGGACGGTGATGCTGGGGGTGGTGGCCTTTTCGATGTCGATGGTCGGTACATTTCTGGTCCGTTCGGGCATTCTGACCAGCGTTCACGCCTTTGCTGTCGATCCAGAGCGCGGCACTTTCATCCTTGCCCTGCTGGCGATCAATATCGGCGGCGCGCTGATCCTGTTCGCCCTGCGAGCCGCGACAGTGTCCGAGGGCGAGCGGTTTGCTGTGACCAGCCGCGAAGGTGCGCTGGTGGTCAATAATGTGATGCTTTCGGCCACGCTGGGTATCGTGCTGATCGGTACGCTCTATCCGTTGCTGGCCGAGGCACTGGGGGCCAAGGTTTCGGTTGGGCCGCCCTATTTCAACCCGATGACAGCGATTTTCGTCCTGCCGATGCTGGTAGTCATGGCGATTGGGCCGCTGCTGCGCTGGCGGCGCGACAGCTTTGCGCGGGTTCGCGGATTGCTGGTGGTGCCGGTGCTGCTGGCGGCGCTGGTCCTGGCGGGTTTGCTGACGCGGGCCAGTATCGGCGTGCTGCCGCTGCTGGGCATGGCGCTGGCGGCGGGGCTGGCACTGTCCAGTCTGATGCCGCTGCGTGGCCGCGATTTGCTCCGCACGCCCTTGCCGGTCTGGGGCATGGTCATCGCTCACTTAGGGATTGCGGTCGCGTTGTTCGGGATTGCCTGTGACAGCGCCTTTTCAACCGAGCGGCTGGTCGCGGCGCGGGTTGGTGAGACGCAAAATGTCGGCCCATGGCAGATCAGGCTGATGCAGATCGAGCCGGTGACGGGGCCAAACTGGACCGCGCTGGAAGCTACGCTGCAAGCCAGCTACGCCGGGGCCGCGCCAAGCGAGCTTCACCCGCAGGCGCGCAGTTTCTGGACCCCACCGCAGCAGACCAGCGAATCGGCGTTGGTCACACGGTGGAACGGCCAGCTTTATGTCGTGCTGGGCGAACAGACCGATGATGGCCGCTGGCAGCTGCGGCTGTGGTGGAAGCCGTTCGTGCCGATGATCTGGTACGGCGGCATCCTGATCGCGCTGGGCGGGATGCTGGCCCTTATCGGCCGGGTGCTGAGCGATCTGCGCCGGATCATGGCCCGCGAAAAGATCGCCTTCCGCCGCGAAAGGCAGGGGCGATGAAAAACTTCCGCTGGGCGCTGTGGCTGCCGCTTGCGATCTTTGCAGGCTTCGTCGCGCTGGTGCTGGTCGGTCTGTACCGTCCGGCGGACCGCGAAGTAGCCAGCGCGATGATCGGCAAGTCGCTGCCCCGGTTCAACCTGCCCGCCGCCACCGCAGACCGTCCGGGACTGGCGCGGGATCAGCTGACCGGGGGCAAGCCCCGCCTGCTCAACATCTTTGCCAGTTGGTGCGTTCCTTGCGCGGTAGAGGCTCCGCAGCTGGCTTATCTGGCATCGCAGGGCGTCGAGATCAACGGCGTCGCGATCCGTGATCGGCCAGAGGATGTGGCCGCGTTCCTTGCACGTAACGGCAATCCCTTCACCCGGATTGGCGCGGATAATGTCAGCGCGGTGCAGCTGGGGATCGGCTCGTCCGGGGTGCCCGAGACTTTCGTGGTCGATGGGCATGGGATCATCCGCTATCAGCATATCGGGGAAATCCGGGCGGATCAGATTGAGTTGATCCAGCGCAAACTTGCCGAGGCCGGGCAATGAAGCGGCTGATCCTTGTCCTGATGCTGCTGTTCGCTGCATCAATCGCTGCGCAAGATAGCCTGCCGCCTGCGCCATATGCCTATCGCCAGCTTGATGATCCAGCGCTGGAGGCCAAGGCGCAAGGCTTGATGGAAACCCTGCGCTGCCTGAAATGTCAGAGCCAGTCGATCGCCGATTCGGATGCGCCGATGGCGGGTGATATGCGCAGTCAGGTCCGCCAGCGGATCGCGGCGGGTGAAGATCCTGAGGCAATTCGCGCCTGGCTGGTTGAGCGTTACGGCGATTATGTTTCCTACGCCCCGCGCGTGACAGCGCTAACCTGGCCATTGTTCGCTGCGCCACTGG
>JAYVKX010000357.1:0-8140 GCA_043768005.1 Novosphingobium sp.
GCCACACCCGGCCAGCCTTCAGATCAATCCGGCCAGCGGGCTGGAGGGATCGGCATATTTGCGCGTCGCCATCCGCCCGGAAAGATAGGCGTGACGCCCGGCTTCCACCGCCAGCTTCATCGCGCGGGCCATGCGGACCGGGTCTTTGGCTTCGGCAATCGCGGTGTTCATCAGCACCCCGTCGCAGCCCAGCTCCATCGCCACCGCCGCATCGCTGGCGGTGCCAACACCTGCATCGACCAGCACGGGAACGCTGGCCCCTTCGACGATCAGGCGGATCATCACCCGGTTCTGGATCCCCAGCCCCGAACCGATCGGAGCGCCCAGCGGCATGATCGCCACGGCTCCGGCTTCTTCCAGCTGCTTCGCCGCGATCGGATCATCGGCGCAATAGACCATCGGCAGAAAGCCTTCCCTGGCGAGCACATCGCAAGCTTTGAAGGTTTCGCGCATATCGGGATAAAGCGTGCGCGCCTCGCCCAGCACTTCCAGCTTGACCAGATCCCAGCCGCCCGCCTCGCGCGCCAGCCGCAGCGTGCGGATCGCCTCATCGGCGGTAAAGCAGCCTGCAGTATTGGGCAGATAGGTGATTTTCCCGGGATCGATGAAATCGGTCAACCTCGGGGCCTTGGGGTCCGAGATATTGACCCGGCGCACCGCGACCGTGACAATCTCCGCCCCCGACGCCGCCACCGCTGCGGCGTTTTGCGCGAAATCCTTGTATTTGCCGGTGCCGACGATCAGGCGTGAGCGGAAGGTGCGGCCTGCCACCGTCCAGCTATCATCCATAGCGTCATCATGATCGCCGCCGCCGACAAAATGGACGATCTCCAGCGCATCACCCGCTTCAAGCGGGATCGCCATCAGCGCCGAGCGGGGGACGATTTCGCCATTGCGCTCGACCGCGACCTTGGCCGGATCGAGGTTCAGGCGGCGGACCAGATCGGCGATCGACCCGGGTGTGGCCAGGTGCGGATCGCCATTTACGGTGAGTTTGAGCTGTGCAGACATGGCCTGCAGATAGCGTTCAACCAGCGTGACGCAAGTTGCGGATGTGGGCGAGCGCCACAAGGCTGACCCCGCCGACGGTGAGCGCCGCCTCTGCCTGACCGTGGCCGACCACCAGCGCAAGCGCCATCAGCGCAATTCCCGCTCCGCCCAGCAGCAGCGGCCCGCGCTGGCCGTGGCGCAGCGCGCCGATCCCCAGCGTCAGCACCGCCACCGCGATCGCCAGCGCCAGACCGATTCGGTGAATGTATGGAGCAAGCAGAAATTGGCTGCTTTGGCCCAGACTCTCAAGGCCCAGGCTCTCAAGGCCCAGGCTGTGCAGGCTAAGGGTGCCCGCGCCCAGTCCTGTCACCAGCACCAGCCCGGCGATGCAATGCAGCGCGCAGAGCCCCGAAAGGAGCACGCCAACCCGGTCAAGCCGATTGCGAATCGAGAGAATGGCATTGCGCATTGCCCGAACTAGATATGTGATGTTGTATCATCATACAAGCACTTGCAGCCCGCCCGCGCGATTTGGTGGGATTTTTGACAAGCCGCTTGCGCTTTTTCGTCCGGCACCGCAGTGAGCGCGCCATGGCTGATGCGATTTTCGCCTCTGTTGCACTCCCCGCCAGGGCAGCTGCCGCGCGCCCGCAGGCCTTGGCCCGCTGGCTGTGGCTGGTCGCCGCACTGGTGGTGGCGATCGTGGCGGTGGGCGGGATTACGCGGCTGACCGAATAGGGCCTGTCGATCACCGAATGGAAACCGGTTACCGGCGCGCTGCCCCCGCTGGGCGAGGCGCAGTGGCAAGCCGAATTTTCCGCCTATCAACAAATCCCGCAATATACCCAGATCAATGGCCCAGCGGGAATGACGCTGGCCGACTATAAATTCATCTACTTCTGGGAATGGGTTCACCGCCTGCTTGCGCGCGGGATCGGGCTTGCCTTTGCCTTGCCGCTGGCCTGGTTCTGGCTGCGCGGGGCAATCCCGGCGGGCTATAAGCCGCGGCTGCTGGCGCTGCTGGCGCTGGGCTCGCTGCAGGGGGTGGTGGGCTGGTGGATGGTCTCGTCAGGGCTGGTCGCTGATGTGAAGGTCAGCCATTTCCGCCTGGCGGCGCATTTGCTGGTTGCGCTGACCACGCTGGGAGGGCTGACCTGGACCGCGCTCGATCTGCGCGCACTGGCCCATGACAAGCCGCGATCCCTGCTGGGCGGTTTTGCAAGCCTGGCGCTAGTCATGCTGCTGATCCAGCTGTTCTATGGCGCGCTGGTGGCGGGCATGCGCGCCGGCCATGTCGCTAATGACTGGCCGCTGATGCAGGGCAGCCTGTTGCCGCAAGGGATCGATTGGTCGCTTGGCATTGGCCACGCGCTGCTGTCCGATCCTTACCTGACCCATTTCATCCACCGCTGGTGGGCCTGGGCGGTGGTCGGTGTGCTGATCGTGATGGGCCGCAAGCTGCGCGGGGCAGGCCAGCGCCGCGCCGCTATCGCCATCCATACCGCTTTCGGCGTCCAGATCGTGCTGGGTATCGCCACGGTGATGAGCGGGATCGCGCTGTGGCTGGCGGTGCTGCACCAGCTGACCGGGGCGCTGCTGGTGGCCGCAAGCGTGTGGGGCGCCCATGCACTGGGCCAGAACGGCAGCCAGGTCGCTGGGCAGAGGGCGCAGTAATGCGCGGCCGAACGCTCATTCTGGCAGGCGTCGCGGCGATCCTGCCCGCGATTGCGGCTTTCCCGGAAAGCGGTGCAGCCATCGGCGCGACCGCCACCGCATTTGCCCCGCCCCAGACCCCAATGGTATTGACCCGCACGGTCTGGCGCACGCTTTATGACGGCAAAGAGATCGTCTCGCGGCGGCGCTATAATGTGCAGATCCGGCCCGATGGCACTGGCTTTGAAGTGACCGGCGAATTGATCGATTCGGTGGTCGATGCACCGCCGCAACTGGCCGTGCTGGCCGAGATGGAGCGTCGCCGCCCGGAAACCACGCTGTTCCCGCTACAGCTTGATGCGGGCGGGCGGATTTTAGCAATCCCGGGCGCAGTCGATGCAGCAGCGCGCGATCAAGGCGCGCAGGCGGCGCAGCAGCTGGTCCAGGCCTCGCAAATCGCCACGCCAGACAAGGAGCAGGCCGCCTCGCTGATCGATCAGATCGCAGGCGCGGGCGGAACCGCCCGGTGGCCGGCCGATCTGTTCAATCCGGCCCGGTTGCTGCAGCAGGACCGGCGCCGCATCGCCCTGCCCGGCGGCGGCGAGGGGGAAATCACCGTTTCGATCGCGGTTCACGGCCAGCTGCACGGCGGGCTGCCGCGCATGACCGAGCGGACCGTGGTGACCGCGCTTGAGGGCACCCGCAAAACCACGCGCGAGCAATGGGTGCTGGAACCGGATACGCCCGCACACCATTGAGCGGTATTATTTTACCTCTCTGCAAAGCCGCTGCAAAGCTTGACTTTGCGCTGCCTTTGCTTGAAAGGGCCGCCTTCCTGCTTCCTGGGCAATCCCGGACGCGCGGATCAGCCCAAGGGTTTGACCCTGATTTTTTGAAAAGGAGTGGCCATGAAGGCGCTCAGCAAGACCACCCGGTCGATCAAGCCGGCCGAGGTGGAAAAGAACTGGCATCTGATCGATGCCGAAGGTCTGGTGCTTGGCCGTCTGGCCGTCATCATCGCCAATTATCTGCGCGGCAAGCACAAGCCCAGCTTCACCCCCCATGTCGATTGCGGCGATCACATCGTCGTCATCAATGCGGACAAGGTGCATCTGACCGGCAACAAGCTGAAGCAGAAGACCTATTACAAGCACACCGGCTATGTCGGCGGCCTCAAGGAAACGACTGCGGACAAGATCCTCGGCGGGCGTTTCCCGGAACGCGTGCTTGAAAAAGCGGTTGAACGCATGATCCCGCGCGGTCCTCTGGGCCGCGATCAGATGCGCGCACTGCATCTTTACGCTGGAACAGAGCATCCGCATGGCGGCACCCAGCCGGTCGCGCTCGATGTGGCTTCCCGCAACCGCAAGAACAAGGTGGGTGCATAATGTCAGAACCGTCAGCCCCTAACACCGTCACCGATCTCGCCGAACTCGGCGCACTCGCTGGTGGCACGCCTGTCGTCGCCACTCCGGATGCCGGCGGCGAAGCCGCCGGTAGCGAAGCTGCCGCACCTGCTGCGCCTGTCGCGCGCACTGGTCCGCCAGCACCGATCCGCCCGCAGGAAATCGATGCTCAGGGCCGCGCCTATGCCACCGGCCGCCGCAAGGATGCCGTGGCCCGCGTGTGGATCAAGCCTGGTTCGGGCAAGATCACAGTCAATGGCCGCGATCAGGAAACCTACTTCGCCCGTCCCACGCTGCGGCTGGTGATCAACCAGGTGTTCGACGTGTCCGAGCGTTCGGGCCAGTATGATGTGGTCTGCACCGTCAAGGGCGGCGGGCTTTCGGGCCAGGCCGGCGCGGTCAAGCATGGCATCGCCCAGGCGCTGTCGAAGTTTGAACCGCTGCTGCGCAGTGCGGTCAAGTCGGCCGGCTTCCTCACCCGCGATCCTCGCGTGGTTGAGCGTAAGAAGTACGGCAAGGCCAAGGCCCGCAAGAGCTTCCAGTTCTCGAAGCGCTAAGCTTCGCGGTCTGGTACAACCACCGGATACAAACAAGCGGGCGGTCCGGAAACGGGCCGCCCGTTTTGGTTCAAATGATCTGCTGAACCTGAACCGACAGCCCTTCGCCCGCCGACCATTCCAGCCGGTTATAGCTGGGCGCGCTCGCGCGCAGCCGCTGCGAGAGCGTGCCCGCGCCGATGATCCGGATCGTCTGGCCCTCGACCACAACCTGCTTGTCAAACGCATCATGGACATGGCCTGACAGCACCGCATCCGCGCCCGCGCGGGCGAGCGCCGCCAGCGCCCTTCTGCCGCCCCGGGTAGAGCCGGTCCCATCTGTATCCGCCTCAACCAGCGGGTGATGACAGGTCACCAGCCGCAGCCCTGCCCCGGCATGATCCGTCAGCCCCTGCAGCGCGCGATCGAGTGCGGCAGAGCTGACCCGGCCCTTTGACCAGTTGAGTCGCAGCTGCGCATTGGCCACGGTCATCAGTGGCACGATGGCGATGCCGGGCAGATCGAGCCCGCCTTCCACCGCCGCCTCCAGCGCATGGTAACGCCGGAACGGATGCAGCGCACGGGCAAGCGGGCGATAATAATAGGGCATATCGTGATTGCCCGGCTCAAGCGTGACCGGTGCGGGCAGCGCGCGCAGATATTCCGCAGCGGCGGCAAATTCACTGGCGCGGCCGCGCATCGTCAGATCGCCGGTACAGATCACCGCCGCAGGGCGGTGCTGCGCGACTTCGCCAGCAAACCAAGCGAGCGCGGCGCGATCCTCCAGCCCGAAGTGAAGATCGCTGACGTGGAACAACACGGTGCGGGCAGATGGAGCCGCAGCGGTCATATCCGGCGGGTCACGATCAGCCAGGCCGACAGCCCATTGAACACACTATAGACCGCATAGAACCCGGCCCAGCCTCCAGAGCCCTGCGCAATCATCAGCATGGTCCCCAGCAGCATGGCAAATTCGACCATCAGGCTGAACCGCCCGCCCAGCATATCAAAGAACCACGGCACCTGGCGCAGCAAGGGGTGATGGCTTTCCAGCACGGCCTTATGCGCTGCGAAATTGGTGATGCCGAGGAAGAAGGCGATGATCAGAGCCATGGTGCGGCCCATCTAGTGCGGTGACAGCGGTTTCGCCAAGCGTTTAGCTTGTGCCGATCATCTGCCCGCCATCGCTTTCGCCCGCGCCAGATAGGTCCGTCCGATCCGCACCGTAGTGCCATCGTTGAGTTCCGCCGACCAGACGCCGAGGCCATCATGGCGGAGCCCGCAAATCCGGTCGCGGCGCAGGATGGTGGAGCGGTGCAGACGGATGAAGCGGTCTGGATCAAGCCGCGCCTCAAGCCCGGAAACGGTTTGCAGCAGCAGATAGCTGCGCGATCTGGCGTCTTTCTGGTCCCCGTCCTTCAGCCCCCCGTCTTTCTGGCCAACATGCAGCCGGACATAATCGCGCTCTGCATCGATCCGATCAACATCGCTGGCCGCAACCCGCAGCAATTCCGAGCGATAGGGCACCCAGAACTCGCTCAGCCAGCCGCCCCCTTCGCGCGGACGCTCACCCCGCCGGGCGGTGGCGCGGGCAATCGCGCGTTCGAGCCGGTCTGGCGTGACCGGCTTGAGCACATAATCGACCGCATCAAGATCGAAGGCTTCCACCGCAAACCCATCATGCGCGGTAACGAACACCACCGCTGGCGGATTGTCGCGGCCGACCAGCGCGCGGGCAACCCCCAGCCCATCAAGTTCGGGCATGGTCATATCGAGCAGGACCAGATCGGGTGACAGTGCCTCGATCTGGATCAGCGCACTGGCCCCGTCGCTGGCGGTCCCGGCGATGGTGATCCCCGCAACCTGCGCGCAGATCACCTCCATCCGTTCAATCGCCAACGGCTCGTCATCGACGATCAAGGTCCGCAAGGGAGCATTCTGCGCTGGCTCAGCCATGCAGTACCAGCGGCAACCGGATCACCGTGCGATATCCGCCGCCCGCGCTCAATCCCGAGACCAGGCTTGCCGCCGCGCCAAACCGCGCCTCCAGCCGATCGCGGACGTTGGCCAGGCCAATCCCGAACCCGGCATCGCCCTGCCCGGGCGCGCCCGTTGCACCCGGCCCATCATCGGTCACGGTCAGCACCAGCCCGCCATGTTCTTCCCGCGCCGAAATCGTCACCGTCACCGGCTGCGCGGTGACTGCGACCGCATATTTGACCGAGTTTTCAACCAGCGGCTGCAGGATCATCCCCGGCACCTGCGCATCAGCCAGCTCGGGCGGAATTTCAAACTTTGCCACCAGCCGATCGGGAAACCGCACCGCCTCGATCCGGAGGTAGAGCTGCTGCTGCTCAATCTCTTGCGCCAGAGTCAGCTCGCTGGTCGGATCGCCCGCCAGGCTGTGGCGATAGAAGGTCGACAGCGTCTGGATCATCGCTTCGGCGGCCTGCGCCTTGCCGGTCATGACCAGCGCCGAGAGCGAATTCAGCGTATTGAACAAGAAGTGCGGATTGACCTGATAGCGCAAAGACCGCAGCTCTGCCGCCTTGGCCGCCCGGCGATATTCGCCCTCACGCCATTCGGCCCGGCGGGCCTGTTCGGCATTGCCCAGCGCCAGATATAGCGCGGCCCAGGCGATCAGCAGAAAATACCGGCCGATCGCAATATCGGTGAGCTGGCGCGAAGGCCTTCTTCGTCAAGCTTGCGCTGGATCGTTTCAAGCTGCGCGCGCGGCATGGACGAGGGATCCGGTGTATCAATCAGCACATTGCCCGAGGTATCGTGGCGGACGTTGATCGCGGCGGGATTGGAGAATTTTGTATTCATGCGCCGCTCGACCGAAGCGAAGATCTGCTGGTTGACCATCGCCAATGCCAAGGCGGCGGGTAGCATGATGATCAGTGCGGCTGCGATACGCGCCCCCGATCGCCGCTGGTCAAACAGGCGGATGATTGCCCAAGCAAGGAAAGTGACACCCATCCCCGCCAGTGACACAATCGCGCGCCGCCAGCTCATCTCGAACAGAAATTCGTCATGAGTCAGCAGATTGCGAACCGTCATCAGTACGAAATAGCACAGCCACAACCCAGCGATGGAGGCCAGGACAAGGCGCAGGGGAACGCTGGGGGTTGGGCCAATGGGAGGGTGGGCGGTATCCATTGGTGGATAAGATAGCCTGCCCGGCCGCACATTATCCAGCGGCTTCGTCGAGCCGCGAAGGACGTTGGTCGATTGCAGGGTGGTGGATATTCCCCTCAACCTTGCGGCAACAGCCCTTCGCGCGCGATCTTTTCCTGCCACACCAGCGGGGCGAGCTGGTGGACATTGTTGCCTTGCGAATCGACTGCCACCGTCACCGGCATATCCTCGACGGTGAATTCATAGATCGCCTCCATCCCCAGATCCGCAAAGGCGATCACCTTAGCCTCGCGGATCGCGCGGCTGACCAGATAGGCCGCGCCGCCCACCGCCATCAGATAGGCCACCTTGTGCCGGGCAATCTCGCTCACCGCGCCCTGCCCGCGCTCGGCCTTGCCGATCATGGTCAGCAGC
>JAYVKX010000358.1:0-4933 GCA_043768005.1 Novosphingobium sp.
TAACCTCGGCAAAGCGGACCCGCAGATTGACCTGCAGCGGCGTTGCCATCTTCAAGCGGGTGATGACATTGGCTTCCTTGCCAACGAAAGCTTCAACCAAGCGCTTGGCCTCGGCAGCATCTTCGGGCGCGCCGACCGTGCCGGTCAGCAGGAAGGTGTTGGTGCCCATGGTCGAAACCGCGATCTTGGCATCGGGCATCGCCAGATGAAGCATCTGATCGACGCTATCGATGTTGGACCCAACCCGGATATTGGCCGACCAGATCACATCGCCATGCGCGTTGCTGGCATAGACGGTCGTCTCGCCGCCGGCCTTGCCGAAGACATAGAGCTGACGTTGCGATTTGACCTGCACATCGGCAATCTGTTCGTTGGCCACGAAAACGTCAGCCATGCTGCCGCCGACCGTGATCAGCTGGCCGCGACCGATCGACAGGACGATGTCGTTGGCGGGGCGGCTGACGGCCTGGGCCTGAGCAGAACCAGCGGGCACCAGGGCCAGCGGCACGCACACAGCGGCGGCAGTCAGAAGAGTGGTGGCAAGGCGTTTCATCGGTGAGCCTTTCTTCGCGCCGAAACAGGCGGGCGTGGTAACGGGCGTGGTTTCAATGCGCATCTCAGCGTGCTCCCACGGATTCTTCGACCGTGACCTTGCCGCGCGTCACCCGAACGACGGGACCGGCGGGGCGGTAATCGGCGTTGGAGCGGCCAGCCGAGGTGGGCATGGCGGCCATCGGTGCGCTTGCTCGCGCTGCCTGGGCCGGGCTGGGGATGCTGTTGCGCTGGAAGCGCGACACATCGCCGCCGGTGACATAGCTGGACGCACCATCGAGCGGACGGTTCATCGCGGCCTTGAGGAATTTGTCTTCCTCAGCCTTGTTGGCCCCGGTCGGAACCTTGACCGAACCGCTGGCGATGGCTTGTTCAAGTTCAGTCTGGTTATCAGCCAGCGAGCGCAGCGACAGGCTGAGCGTACCGATGGTCTGGGCCACGGCTACCTTTTCGGCGATCCGGGGGGTTACCTCGACGGTGACAGTGCGGAAGGCGCGAACCACCGTCTTGCCTTCTACGGTTTCGGTCTCGGTCGATTGATCGGTGGCAAGAACGCGGATGTTGCGCAGGATCGTTTCCGAAGCTTTGAGCGGTTCGCCCTGATCGGTGGCGCGCACCGTCTGGGTCAGTACCAGATCGACATGATCGCCCGGGAACACAAACCCGCCAACGCCGGTCTTCTGCGAAACCGGAATAGTGACAGCGCGCATGCCCGCACCAAGCGCCGCAGCCAGGAAACCGCGATCGCCGGGGCTGACCAGCGCACCTTGCGTTACCGGCTGGCCTGCAGTGACGTTGAAGCGAACCACCGTGCCAAGCAGCTTGTTCATATCTGCCTCACCATCAAGGAAGTAGGCGTCCTGGATCATCTCTTTCGGCCATGCCTGAAACGAGATCGAATCCGCCGTGATGATCGTGCCAACGGGCAGGGCCCGCTGAGCCACCAGCACCTTGGGCCCCTTGGGAACCTGCTGGGCGGCATCGGCACTGGGTGTCGATGCACCAGCAAACAGGCTTCGTGCAGCCATGGCCGTACCGATCGCAATGACCAGTGCCCCAAGCAGCAACATCAGCTTCTTCTTATCCATGGCTAAACAAGCCCCCTCGCAAGTTCCCGAAGTTCATGAAACCACCATCGGGCAAACTGGTTAAAATCCGGTTCATCCAACCACGCCCGCAAGCGTGGCCGGGTGAAATGAAGGTAAATATTGTGCTGCCAGCACCCACAGTCCGGCGCAGGCAATCGCCACGCCATAGGGAACCGCCAGCCGTTCACGCTGGCGGCGGGCGACATGCCAGGCGCCCAGCACCAAGGTAAGAACGCCGCCGATCAACGCCATGATGATCAGCAGGCGCAGGAATGAAACCGGCTGGATCCACAGCGCCAGCGCGGTCAGCAGCTTGACATCGCCGCCTCCCATCGCGCGAATGGCGAACAGTCCGGCCAGAATCACCAGTGTGGCAAAGGCGATGCCCAACTGCCAGGCAACGCCCGGCCACAGCGATAGGCCACTGGTCCACCAGAACAGCGGCGCGCCCAGCGCAATGGCAGCGTTGAGCCAATTATCGATCTGGCGGCGGCGAATATCGGTAAAGGCCGCAATCAGCAGGCCGATTGCCAATGCCCCCAGCAATCCGTAAGAAAAAATTCCGTCTGGCATGTAAGCCCCCAAGTCTTGAGAGCCTGTGTAAATGGCAGGGCTTACTAAAAAGTAACCAACCCCGAGAGGCTGAAATTAGCTACGTGAGCCAGCATCACAAACAGGGGGGTGCGGTGCCGGTGGAAACCTTCGACCGCCGTGCTATTCTGCGAACGGCAGGTGGCGCGGGCATATCGGCGCTGGCCACGATCGATGTTGTGCTTGATCGCAGTGCGCCATTGGTTGACTGACCCGGGCATGACGGCAGTTTTTGACTATATTATCGTGGGGGCCGGGATCGCTGGAGCCTCGCTCGCGGCGGGGCTTGCGCGCCATGGCCGGGTGCTGCTGATCGAAGCGGAAAGCCAGCCCGGTTATCATTCCACCGGCCGTTCGGCGGCCTTCTGGACCGAAAGCTATGGCGGCCCCGGCGTGGTCCCGCTAACCTGTGCTTCCGGTCCGTTCCTGCGCGAAGGCGGCTTTCTGAACGCACGCGGCGCGCTGACGATTGCCCGGACGGCGGATGAGGCGCAGCTCAATCGCTTTGCCGAGCGGTTCGCCGCGATGGGGGTGCGGGTCGATCTGCTGGACCGCACAGCGCTGCTTGCCCGGATCCCCGGGCTGCGCGAAGACTGGGCATTCGGTGCGTTGGAGCCTGATTGCAGCGATATAGATGTGGCGGCGCTGCATCAGCACTGGCTGGGCGATGCGCGGCGCGGCGGGGCAGAGCTGCTTTGTTCGGCCCGGTTAGCTGGTGCCGCGCTGACCCCGGCGGGCTGGGATCTGACCCTTGCCGATGGCCGCCGCTTGGCCGGCAAGGTGCTGGTCAATGCCGCCGGGGCCTGGGCGGATAGCGTGGCGGAACTGGCCGGGCTGCGCCCGCTTGGCATTATCCCCTATCGCCGGACCGTGATCCAGCTGCGCACCGCACCTGCGCCGCCTGCCGATCTGCCGCTGGTGCTGGATCTGGGCGAGCAGTTCTATTTCAAGCCCGAGGCGGGCCGCCTGTGGCTTAGCCCGCATGATGAAACCGCCTGCCCCCCGTGCGATGCCGCACCCGAAGAGCTGGATGTCGCCACCGCCATCGCGCGGTTTGGCGAAGTGGCCGATTGGGCGATTGAGCGGGTCGAACACCGCTGGGCAGGTCTGCGCAGCTTTTCCCCTGATCGCCTGCCGGTCTACGGGTTCGATCCAGCCTGTCCGCGCTTTTTCTGGATTGCCGGGCAAGGCGGCTTTGGCATCCAGACCTCGCCCGCTGCGGCTGATCTGGCGGTTGCCCTGCTGACCGGTTCAACTGGCGGGGCGGTTGATCCTGCACCCTACAGCCCCAAGCGGTTTTACTAGCGAATCGCGCGGTTTACGTTAGGTTGCATGCTCCAACCACGCCAAGGAGGGTCCAGTCATGGCGCATCGTTTTGAAATCCGGAACAACAAGAAGGGCGAATTTGTCGCCTATTTCTGCTATAATGCTGAAACTATTTTCTGGACCGAAGGCTATTCCAGCAAGGCCAGCGCAAAGAACGCGATCGAATCGATCAAGAAAAACGGCCCCGGCGCCGAAACGGTCGATACGACGACCGGCTAGAGTTTTAACGCAGCATCACTGGCCAGACGGTCCGCCCGTTCATTTTCCGGGTGGCCGTCATGGCCTTTGACCCAGATCCAGTCGATCCGATGCGGTTTGGCGGCGGCTTGCAGTTCCAGCCACAGGTCTGAATTGAGCACCGGTTTTTTCTGGGAATTCTTCCAGCCATTCTTCATCCAGCCGAGGATCCATTTGGTGATCCCGTCGATCACATAGCGGCTGTCGGTGTGCAGCGCGACATGGCACGGCGCAGTGAGCGCGCCCAGCGCCTTGATCACTGCGGTCATTTCCATCCGGTTATTGGTGGTTTGCGGCTCATGCCCGGACAGCTCTTTTTCCCGTTCACCCATGCGCAGAACTACGCCCCAGCCGCCCGGGCCGGGATTGCCCTTGCAGGCCCCATCGGTATAAATTTCGATCCGTTTCATGATGTAGCAAAGACCGGGGCATTGGCGGGATCGGCATAGAATTCCAGCCGCCGGGCAAACGCCATCGGATCCTTGCGGGTTACCAGTGCGCCTGCGGGCGTGTTCATCCAGTCAAACGCGCGGGTCAGCGTAAAGCGCAGCGCCGCGCCGCGCGCCAGCAGCGGCAGCGCGCTGCGTTCAGCAGTGCTTAGCGGGCGGAGGGTTTCATATCCCGCCAGCAGCGCGGCGGACAAATCGGCGCGGAAATTCGTGCCGCTGGCATCAAAGCACCAGGCGGCATGGGTAACGGCCACATCATAGGCGGTGATATCTTGGCAGGCGAAATAGAAGTCGATCAGCCCGCTGACCTGGTTGCCCAGCATCAGCACATTGTCGGGAAACAGATCGGCATGAATGACTGAGCGGGGCAGATCACTGGGCCATTCTGCGCAAACCAGCGGCAGTTCGCGCGCCACCACCGCCGCCAGCGCCGGTTTGATCGAGGCCAGGCCTGCGTCCCCGCAGGCCGCAGCGAGCCGCTGCCATTCAGCTAGCCCCAGGCCATTGGACCGATCCTTGGCAAAACCGGCGGAAGCGAGGTGCATCTGGGCGAGCGCGCCGCCCACTGCGCGGGTCTGTGCCACTGTCGGCTCGCTGACTGAAACGCCGGGCAGAAATTCGATCAGCGCGACCGCCTTGCCATCCAGCATCCGGAACGAGCGTCCGCCGCGATCGTGGATAGTTCGCGG
>JAYVKX010000359.1:0-8904 GCA_043768005.1 Novosphingobium sp.
CTTTCGGGCGAAAAAGCCTCGTTCCTGGCGGGCGGTGAATTTCCGATCCCGGTTTCGCAAAGCAGCGCTGGCAATGGCACTTCGGCGATCACGGTTGAATTCAAGCCGTTCGGGGTCAGCCTGAGCTTCACCCCCACCGTGCTGGGCGACAAGGTTATCAGCCTGGTGGTAGAGCCAGAGGTGAGCTCGATCGATCCCAGCGCCTCGATCACCATCAACGGTCTGGTCGTGCCGGGCCTGCAAACCCGCCGGGCCAGCACCACGGTTGAACTGCGCGATGGGGAAAGCTTTGCCATCGCCGGGCTGCTGCGCCGTGATTTCCAGACCACGGTGCGCCAATTGCCGCTGCTCGGCTCGCTGCCGATCATCGGTGCGCTGTTCCGCTCATCCAGTTTCCAGAAGGGTGAGACCGAGCTTTTGATCGTGATCACGCCGCATCTGGTCGCGCCGATCCGGCCCGAACAGGTGCGCCTGCCCACCGACCGGGTCGCTGATCCGCGCGCCATCGATGTGCTGCTGAACGGCGATGGCTACAAGCCGATCGCGCTTCCGCCGCAAGCCCCCCAGCCTGAGGGCCCATCGCCGCAAAGCGATGCCACGGGCGCGGCGGTCCCGGCTCCGGCTGCCAGCGCAAAGGAGCAAGGCTATGCTTATTGATCGCCGTATCGTGATCGCGTTGTGCCTGGTGCCGCTGCTTGGCGGATGCGAGGAAGGGCTGACCAGCGGGGTCAAGCCGGCCTCCACCTTTGGCGAGGCGAACCGCCAGACGCTGGCCGCCCAGATCATCGATCCCGCGCCGCAATATGAATATCTCGATCCCGAAACCAGCGGCGATCACGCGGCGCAAGCCATTGATCGCTATCGCAAGGACGCGGTAAAAAAGCCTGAGAAAATCCGCAGCACCAGCGGCAGTGGCGGAGGCAGCGGTGGTGGTAGCGGCGGAAGCAGCGGCGGAAATTGACGACATGGAGTTTTGTAATGCTTGCCCGCAGGGTGCGATCTTTTTCTAGCGACATACGCGGCGCAATCGCGCCGATTTTTGCGCTTGCCATCTTCGCACTGGTGGCAATGGCGACGGTAGGATTTGATTATGGCCGTCTGATGACGCTTAATTCCGAACTGCAAAGCGCCGCCGATCAGGCCGCGCTGGCCGCCGCGACCCAGCTTGATGGCAAGCCCGACGCGATGACCCGCGCCCAGAACGCTGCGAATAATTATTTCGCCAGCGCGACCAGCGCCTATGTCAACGAGACGCGGATCGCGCAGGACAATTCGGGCGCGAATGCGATTACCGGGCTGACCTTCACGTTCTATCAGGACTATGCAAGCGACGCGCCGACCGGCTCGGCCTTGACCTTTTCAGCCACCGATCAGGCGCTGGCCAAGATCGTCCAGGTAACCGTCAACAACCGCCGGATTACCAAGCCGCTGACCCCGGTGACCAATATCCTGTTAACCGCCAACGCCCAGGCCAGCGCAATGGCGCGGGTAGACGGGGGAACCTGCAATGTTCCGCCGCTGATGATCTGCGCGCCCACCAATGCGCCTGATTTTCCGATCGGCTATGAAGGCTTTGGCGTGCTGCTGGAACCCGGCGGGCAGAACGGGGCCTGGGCACCCGGCACATTCGGTTATCTCGATCTGACCAACGATGCCGGCAGCAATGGTGCTGCTTATCTCAAGCAGCTGCTTGGCTCAGCCACGTTGCAGAACCAATGCCGGTCCTCAAGCTCGACCGTGAATGCGTCCGAGGGCAATAAGACCAGCGCGACCGACGCGATCAACACCGCCTTCGATATCTATGCCAACAACCAGTACGCATGCCAGGGTAACGGCGATTTCTGCCCGGCCTTGAACACCCGCAAGGATCAGGCCCGCAAGGAAGAGCATCGGCAATTGAACACCAAGCTGGCAAACTTACCGGCCGGGCCAGCTTGCAACAGCTTCCTGGCGAAAACCAATGGCGCTGGTGCGAACCCGAATATCAGCGACTGGGATTTTCTCCCGACTTTTGCGAGTGCACATCCGCAAGGCTTTCCGCGCGACAACTGCCACTATGCCGACAATTGCGGCGGCCAGTCTGGTGCGAAATACGGTGACGGCGTTTGGACCTCAGGCAAGGATGCCTATTTCGCGGCGGTGCATGGTTTGAGCGCCGCCAACATTCCAGCTTCGCTCACCACGCGCTACAAGACCTATGTGTGGGAAAATGATCCCGCCAACACTTCGCGGGTTGCGCCAAAGCTGCTCAACAGCCCGTCATGGGTTCCGTCCAATTGCAACGGGGGTAGCGGCAAGTGTGATTACACCTGGACCAATTATTGCGCCTATCCCAAGCCGCTTGGCACCACCGCATCGGCCCCGGGCAAGGACCGCCGGGTGCTGACGGTTGCCGCGGTCGATTGCAGCAAGGGCACCAACGCTGGCAGCACCCATTCCTTCTACCTCAAACGCTGGGTCGATATTTTTCTGGTCGAACCCTCACTCGTGCGCAGCGCCGCACAGCTAGGCACCACAGCAGGAACCAGCCAGTCACAGGTCTATGGTGAGATTATCGGCCTGGCCAAAAAGGCTGACGGGACATCGGGCTTCCAGTATTATGGCCGCAACAAGGCGGTGCTGATCCGATGAGCCGGTTCAACCCCCTGGCGGATGAACGCGGTTCGGCTGGCGCAGAGTTTGCGCTGATGCTGCCGATGTTGCTGGTCCTGATGATTGTCGGGGTTGAAGCAGGCCATTTTATCTGGACCCAGCACAAGCTGGTGGATGCGGTGCGCGATGGTGCGCGGTTCGCTGCGCGCACCCCGGTTTCCCAGATGTGCAACGGAGCCACTGCGGCGATCCCTTCGGCCAAGTCCGATGAAATCAAGCTGCTGACCCGGACCGGCCAGCTGAGCGACACGGCCGCCCGGGCAAAAGTTCGGGGTTGGACTGCGGCGCAGGTCACCGTCACTGTCAGCTGCCAGAGCTTTGTCAACACCGGGATTTACGCAACGCTTGGCGGCAATGGCCCGATCGTGACCGTTGCGGCAACGAATGTTGCCTATCCCTCGATGTTCAAGGCGCTGGGGCTGCTCAACACAAATATCAATCTCAACGCCAAATCGAACGCCCCGGTGATCGGCATATGAGGCGGCTGCGTTCCTTCGGGCTTAACAGCTGCGGCTCGACCGCCGCTGAATTCGCGCTGGTCCTGCCGGTCGCGCTGCTGTTCCTGCTGGGGATCATCGATGTGGGCCGCTATGCTTGGTCGATCAACCAGATGGAAAAGGCGGCGCAGATGGGGACGCGCTATGCGGTGGCGACTAACGTCATCACGCCCGGATTGAACTCTGCCAATTTTGCAGGGCTGACCTGTAGCGGCGCGGCGCTGACCATTGGCGATACGATTTGCCGCGAAGCGCTGGGCAAGATCAGCTGCACCAAGCCGGCCACCTCAGTTACCTGCAGCTGCGCCAACAGCACACTCGGCTCTGCATCTTGCCCCTCGCTAGGTACGATAGATTCCACCGCAAGCGGGCCATTCGCCAAGATTGCGGCGCGGATCAAACGCTTTGCCCCGCAGGTCAAGGACAGCAACATCACCATATCCTATAGCGGATCGGGGATCGGATATTTGGGTGACCCGGCAACCGCCAGCACGGGCGGCGGTGCGCTGAGCGATGTGTCGCCGGTCGTGACCGTGCAGATCACCGGGGCGGTGTTAAGGACTCTGACGTTATTGGGGAGGAGGATCACTTTGCCAAGTATCGGCTATTCGCAGACACTTGAAGATGGAGATGGCGCTGTCGCCTATTAGGTTGATGTTATGGGAAATTTTGAAAACTCTTTTGAACTCGGCGCCGGGATGGAAGTAAAGCTTCCTGACGCGGTTTACATTGTCGCAAATCCGGGGGCCATTGCGCAGCTTCGGGCCCAAAGCGCTGGTGCGCCCTTGGCTGGTGCGACCTTTGTGGAGCTGGCCTGCGATGCCGATATACCCGCGCATATCGTCGCTGCGGCCAGTGTGCTGGTCATGGAAGTCGCCCCGGCAGAGAGAAGCTCGGTGCGCCGGATTGCCAAGGTTCGCAGCGCACGCCACGATTTGCCGCTGATTGCTGCCGTACCCGATGCCAACATTGCCTTGGTGCGCACGCTGGTTCGCCAGGGGGTTACCGATGTGGCGGTGCTGCCGTTTGATGCGAACGAACTGGTTGGCCAGATCCTCGATGCGTCTGCTGCTGCTGAGGCGAGCCGTGAGGGCAACCATTCGCTTGCCCCGATGCTTTGCGTGGTGCGCAGCATCGGCGGCTGCGGCGCCACTTCGGTCATCACTCAGTTGGCTGCCGAACTGGCACAATCCGATAGCGTGGGTAGCGGCATCTGCGTGATCGACCTTGATCTGCAAAGCGGCTGCGTCGCCTCGTTCCTCGGGGTCCAGCCCAGCGTCACAGTGGGCGATTTGCTCGAAGCGGGGGAACGGCTCGATTCGGAATTTCTGACCAGTGCGGTTTGCGATAGCGGGCGCGGCTTTTCAGTGATCGCGGCCCCGGATGCCATCACACCGCTGGAAGCGATCGATGTTGATCAGGTGCTCAAACTGCTCACCCTGGCGCGCCAGCAGTTTAGCCATGTTCTGATCGATCTTCCCGCAGGCTGGACCAATTGGGCCCTGTCGGTTGCGGTCAGTGCCTCCGATCTGCTGCTGATAACCGATCTGACCATTGCCAGTCTGCGCCAGGCCAAGCGGCGGCTGGATCTGTTCGGCTCGGTCGGTGTCCCGCGTGAGCGGATCCGCGTTGCGGTTAACCGGGTGGAGCGCCGCCTGTTCAAGACCATCGGGGTGGATGAAGTGCGCGTGGCGCTGGACTGTGAAGTGCTGGGCACGTTGACCGCAGAAGGCCCGGCGCTGAGCTCAGCCCAGGATCAGGGCCTGCTGATTTCAGAGAACACCCATAAGAGCAAATTCGCCGCGGATATCCGCAAGCTGGCCCACCAGCTGGAAGCCGGGGATTGATTTGATGGCCTTGTGGAAAGTCAAACAGGCCAACGAGCCCGCCGCCGCCCCGCCTTCAGCCGCGGCTGAACCGGTACGCAACGGAAAAGCGCCAGCCCGCGCGTCTGATTCTACTGCGGCGGCGGACCGGACGCTCGATCTGAAAGTCTCGATCCACCGCACGCTGCTCGATCGGATCAATCTGAGCGCGCTGGATCAGTTGAGCCGAGAACAGGTGCAGGGCGAAATCGGTGAACTGGTCGGCGAATTGCTCGAAGCGCGGCGCGAACCGCTCAACGCGCGCGAGCGGACCACGCTGATCGACGAAGTGCTGGACGAGCTTCTGGGGCTTGGCCCGCTTGAGCCGCTGCTCAAGGACGAATCCATCACCGATATTCTGGTCAACGGCCATGAAATTGTGTTTGTGGAACGCAAGGGCCTGCTGGAACGGGTGGCGGTGCGGTTTCAGGATGAGCGGCACTTGCTGCGGATCATTCAGAAAATCGTCAGCGCGGTTGGACGCAGGGTCGATGAATCATCGCCCTTCGTCGATGCCCGTCTGGCCGATGGTTCACGCGTCAATGCGATCGTGCCGCCGCTGGCCATCGACGGCTCGCTGCTCTCCATCCGCAAATTCTCCAAGAAGCGGATCAATATGGAGAAGCTGATCGAACTGGGCAGCATTCCCCCGGCCATGGCCGAAGTGCTGAAGGCTGTGGTCGGTTCGCGCCGCAATATCCTGATCTCGGGCGGGACCGGATCGGGCAAGACGACCCTGCTCAATGCTCTGTCGGCGTTTATCGATGAGCGCGAGCGGATTGTGACGATCGAGGACTCGGCGGAACTTCAGCTTCAGCAGGAACATGTCGCCAGGCTGGAAACGCGCCCGCCCAACATCGAAGGCAAGGGTGAGATCAATCAGCGTGATCTGGTCAAGAACGCGCTGCGGATGCGGCCCGACCGGATCATCCTGGGCGAATGCCGGGCCGGGGAAGCCTTTGACATGTTGCAGGCGATGAACACCGGCCACGATGGATCGATGACTACGGTCCACGCTAATACGCCACGCGATTCGCTGTCGCGGATCGAACAGATGGTGGGGATGAGCGGGATTGATATCTCGCCTCGCTCGGCGCGGGCGCAGATCGCCTCGGCCGTCAATGTGGTCATCCAGATCGGCCGACTGGTCGATGGACATCGCCGCGTGCTCAGCCTGTCCGAGATAATCGGCATGGAAGGTGATACGATCACCATGCAGGAAATCTTTCGCTTCAAGACCACCGGGCAAGACCATGATGGCCGGGTGATCGGTCATTTTGAAGCGACCGGAATCCGCCCCAAATTCCTTTCCGAAGCAGCCGGATACGGCATTTCACTGCCGGCCGAATTGTTCCGGCCCGAAACCAAGCTGAACTGAGATGCTGGATGCAACCCTCCGGCTTGCGGTGCTGCTGGCGATCTTTGGATCGGTGTTCGTTCTGTCGCAGCTGGTTCTGGGCGCCACCTGGCGCAGCCGTGCGCGGATCGCGGCAGTCAACCGGCGCTTGAAACTGATCCGGCAGGGCACCTCGCGCGAAGAGGTTATTGCCCGGCTTCGCAAACATACGCCGAGTGATTTTGCGATGCTGCCGCCGTTCATCGGCAAGCAACTGGCGGCGATGCAGCGGATGCTGCTGGCGGCGGCGGTTCCGGTCGGCTTGCCGCAGCTGGGAGCATTTTCGGGTGCTTTGTTCCTGATTGCGGGGGCGGTGCTGGTGATTCTGGCGCGTAACTCAGGGTTCCTGCTGTCCGCCGGGGTCATCCTGCTGATCGTGGCCGTAGCGGCCTCGGCGGCAGTGTTCCTGCCGCTTTTGATAATCAATGGCTTTGCCCAGCGGCGGCGCAAGCGGATCGAACATCAGTTTCCGATTTCACTCGATATCTTCGTTCGGGCGCTGCGGTCAGGTCATCCGATTGCTTCGGCGCTGGATTTGCTGACTAACGAGATGGAAGATCCGATCGGGAGCGAGTTTGGTCTGGTCTCCGATGAAGTATCCTATGGCGCAGGTCTGACCGACGCTCTTGAATCGATGGCCAATCGCTGGGATCTTGAAGACATGCGGATGTTCGTCGTCTGCCTGTCAGTACAGAGCGAAACCGGGGGCAATCTGGCCGAGATTCTGGAAAACCTGGCCGATGTCATTCGCGCCCGGGCCAGCATGTATATGAAAGTTCGCGCGCTCAGCTCCGAAGGCCGGATGACCGGGTGGATGCTGACGGTGCTGCCGATCTTCGCCTTCGTTTCGATGTTCCTGGTGAACCCGGAATTCTACCTTGATGTGGCCGGCGATCCGATCTTTGTGATTGGGTTTCCTGCCCTGATATTATTGTACTTTATCGGCTTCTTCATGATCCGCCGGATGGTTGATCTAAAGGTCTGACATGATTGAACTGATTTCCTATAGTGGCACAGCCCGCCTTTTGATCCTGGCGCTGATCTTTGCGCTGGTCATGCTGCTTGCGATTGGCGGGATGACAGTGCTGTTACGGCGGGTGGCGGTTCGCGCGCAATTGCAGCAGCTGGTCACCTCTGCACATATTGCTAGGCCCGCCACCAGATTGCGCGCAGAGGCATCGAACAGCGCTTGGGCCCGGCTGGCCGCCACGGTCGAGAAGGCCGGGCTGAACCTGACCGATAGCGACAATGACCGGTTAAGCAGCAAGCTGCGCGCCGCCGGGTTCAAATCGCCGTCAGCCCCGCGCATCTTCACTCTGGTGCGGCTGATGCTGATCTTCATCCTGCCGATCGGCTATGTCATCATCGCCTATTCCGGTGAGGAACCGCCAAGCTTCTTCAAGGTCTATGTGGTCGGTTCGGTGCTGGCCCTGCTGGGGCTATACTTGCCCAATCTGGTGATCCAGGCGCGGGCGGATCGCCGCAAGGAAGAAATCGTCAACGGCTTTCCCGATTGCCTAGATCTGCTGCTGGTCTGCGTTGAATCCGGGCTGGGCATCGAAGCGGCGATGGACCGGGTCGGTCGCGAGATGGTCAATTCCCATCCGCTGGTGGCCGAGATCCTGTCGATCGCAACTTTGCAGCTGCGCGCCGGTGGCGGCCGCGAGGATGTGTTTCGCAAGATGGGCGACACTGCCGGAGTGGATGAAATCCGTTCGTTCACCACACTGCTGATCCAATCGGACAAGCTAGGCACCAGCATCTCGACCACGCTTCGGGTCTATGCCTCTGAAATGCGCGAAAAGCGCCGGATGCGGGCCGAGGAGAAGGCGCACCGCCTGCCAGTGCTGATTTCCATTCCCCTGGTGGTGTGCATGCTGCCGGTGATGATCGGGGTGCTGATGTTGCCTGCGGCTGTGCGGGTTGCGCGTGAAATTATGCCGTTGCTGGCGGGAGGAGGCTGATGATGAAGCTGAACATGATGGCCCGGATTGGCTTGGTTGTGGCGATGCTGCCTTTGGCTTCGTGCCAATCTTTGTTCCATTCCGCCAAGGTTGAAAACACCCGGATTGGTCCGTCCGGTATCTGGGTGCCCAAGGAGCGTGATCCGGCTGAATATGCCGCCTCGCAGCTGGCGCTGGGCCGGGATTCGCTGAATTACGAGCAATATGGCCTGGCGATCATTTCTTTCCGCAACGCCCAGCGGTTTCCCGAGACTGCGGCGGCAGCCCATAATGGGTTGGCGGTGGCCTTTGCCCAGATCGGCCGCGCTGATCTGGCGGAACGCTTTTTCAAGCTGGCGATGGAAGAGGCTCCCGGTGACAGAAGCTATGCGGAAAACTTGACCAATTTCTATGCCAAGACGCCCGCCTTGGCGGTTCGGACGCTGCGTGAGTTACCCGGCGTGCATGATCCAGCGATCGTACTTGCCGCCTCGCAATCCGCGCGGCTGGAACGGATCGCCGCAAACCAGGTGACGCTGCGCTTGCCTGCG
>JAYVKX010000360.1:0-2138 GCA_043768005.1 Novosphingobium sp.
AGTGCTGACAGTTGCAGAGCACCGTTGATCGTGCCGCCTGCATTGTTGGTCAGCGTGGTGCGAGCCGGCGAGACAATCGCTGCCGTGGTGCCGGTGATCGTGCCGCTGTTGTTGACAACCAGCAGACCAGCAGCGTTCGGTGCGGAGATCCCGGTTGCACCAGAAACGGTGCGGGTTGCTGAAACGTTGACGGTAGAGGTGCCAGTGGTGTTTGCAGCAATCGCAACCGAGGTGGCATTGGTAACATTGCCGCCCGTGACGTTGACGTTGATCGGGCCGCTGACTGAATTAAGCAGCAGGCCAGCCGCCGGTGCGCCAGTGGAATTCACGGTACCGGTCACATTTGTAGTGATGGCGCCCGTGGTTGTGGTGGCCGAAACGCCCGAACCGGCAGCTGTGATTGCCCCGGTGTTCAGCAGGATCGCGCCATTGCTGGTCTGCGCCTGAATACCGATCGCGCCGGCATTGATGTTCGTGAACGATGCGTTGATCGTGCTGCCAGCCGAAGTATTCAGCATGGTGGCACCATTACCAGTGGCCGAAGTCAACCCGCCAACCGAGATTACGTTGAATGCAAGCGGCGTGGTTGCCGTTGTTGCATCGATCCGCAGCGCGTCGCCGGTGCCGAGGTTCGAAATCGAGCCGGTGCCGAAATAGGTAACCGGTGCACCGGTGCTGATGATGCTGAGCGCCGCAGTGCTGCCGCCGGTGAGCGGTGTGTTGCCCGCGTTGACCGTGATCGATCCGCTGTTGTTGATATTGATGCTGGCTGCGGTGGCACCGGTTTGCGTCAGCGCCAGGCCATAGCCATCAACCGCGCCGGTGACGTTCACATACTGTGAGCCGGTGCTGGTGTCATAGGTTTGGGTGCGCGATGTGGTGGGATAAACGACAGCAACCGTATCAGTCGTCGTGGTCGCGGTGCAGTTCACCGTGTCGTTGGCGACACTGGTGGTGCCCTTCGCGCAATCGGCATAAGCCGGGGTTGCAAGGGCGAATAGCGAAGCGGTGCCGCTCAGGGCAATGCCCAGGCGCAGTGTGGTCTTTTTAATGGTCATGACTTTCCTCATCGGTTCTGTGACGGACGCGATGTTAAAGTCGTCAGGAGCGAAAAAGTTCCGGCCGCAGCCGAAATATAATCTCCATTTTGAAACAGTTGACCGATTAGCGCAGTTTCAGCCCTATCCGTTGAGCCCTAGAATACGCTGCGCCAGCGCCAGATGCGGCCGGTCGATCATGCGCCCGTCAATCTGCAAAGTGCCTGCATCGGGCTGGGCCGCGAAGGCTTCAACGATGGCTCTGGCTTCGGTCAATTCGGCTTCACCGGGGGTGAAAGCGGCATTGATTACCGGCACTTGCGCGGGGTGAATTGCCAGCATGCCGGCAAAACCATCGGCGCGTGAATTTTCGGCCGCTTGGCGCAGCCCTGCTTCGTCGGCAAAGTCGGCATGCAGCGTATCAATCGCCATCACCCCGCGGGCATGCGCGGTCAGCAGAGTCTGAACCCGCGCAAAGCGGAAGGTATCGGTCCACTGCCCATCGGGTCCACGCTTGCGGCTGGCCCCGATCGCTGCTGAAAGGTCTTCGGCGCCCCAGGTCAGGCCGGCCAGGCGCGGCAGCGATGCCGTGGCGTAACTGGGGATCGAAATCGCCGCCGCGGCGGTTTCGCTGACCAGCGGCATGATCTTGACCGAGCCCGAAGGGAGCCCAGCGCGCTGCTCCAGCTCCCAAAGTTCAGCATTCAACTGGGTAACCGATTCCGGCCCAGCGCTTTTCGGCAGCATGATCCCATCGGGTGCGCCCGGCAGCACGGCCACCAGATCTTCGCGCCAGTCCCGGCTGTCGAGCGCGTTAATCCGCACCCAGCGCCCCATGCGCTTGCCATCGGTCACTTTCGCGCGGTGTGCGGCCAGCCACGATC
Organism: Novosphingobium sp.; assembly: GCA_043768005.1. Taxonomy (GTDB): domain Bacteria; phylum Pseudomonadota; class Alphaproteobacteria; order Sphingomonadales; family Sphingomonadaceae; genus Novosphingobium. Next base: position 1,922 of record JAYVKX010000360.1, read on the forward strand.
CCACCATATCGCGGGCGCGGCCTTTGTTGTCTGGCGTCACCGAATCCTCAAGATCGAGGATCACCACATCGGCTGGGGTGCCGCCGACCTTGTCGAGCTTCTTCTCGCTATCGCCAGGAACGAACAGCCACGAACGCACTGCCATCTAACTGTGTCCTTCCGGTTTCAGGCCGGCACCAGCGCCGGGTAATCGATATAGCCTTCCGGTCCTGGCAAG
>JAYVKX010000361.1:0-2946 GCA_043768005.1 Novosphingobium sp.
CTGCCCAGGAATGCCTTGAGCCCTTCGCGCTCGGCATGGATCAGGCCGGGGTCCGCGATCAGCAGCTGTTCGGCAAGATAAGTCTCGCCAGGCAGGATCATCAGCTCGCCCCGCATCAGATCATCCAGCGCGGGATCGGCGATGATCGCGGCGAACGCGCCGCGTATCGCCGCGCGGCCCGCTTCGCGCTGGCCCGCATCGATTTCGTCGCTGACCGCTGCAACCAGATGCCGGACCACCAGCTGCTGCATCGCCTCATACCGGGCGAAAGGATCATCATCATGCGCCGCCAGGAACACCAGATCCGCCGGACTGCTATCCGCCGCGATCGCCACCGGCGCGGAAAAGCCGCGATTGAGCGAGAGGACCGGGCGGGCGGTGAATCCGGTAAAACTGAAGTCGGCTTGAGGTTCGCTCAAGGTAACTATCTGTTCACCATGGTGTTTGCCGGTTTTCCGATCAAACAGCGCAAAGCGGAACGGGATCGGTAGTGGCTGCTTGGCGCTCTGGCCCGGGGTCGCTGGAACGCTCTGCTTCAAATGCAATGTTGCGGTATCGCCGCGGTGCGACAGGCTCACTTCCAGCCGCGGCGTGCCCGCCTGGCTGTACCAGCGGCGGAACTGGGCAAGGTCCAGCCCGGCTCCGTCCTCCATCGCGCGGATGAAATCCTCGCAGGTAGCCGCCTCGCCGTCATGGCGCTCAAAATAGAGGTCGGTGCCGCTACGGAACCGCTCTGGCCCGGCCAGCGTGCGCATCATCCGGATCACTTCGGCGCCCTTGTTATAAACCGTGGCGGTATAGAAGTTGGAGATCTCCTGATAACTATCGGGCCGGATCGGATGGGCCAGCGGGCCTGAATCCTCGGGGAACTGGGCGGAGCGCAGCACCCGCACATCCTCGATTCGTTTGACCGCAGCGCTGCCCATATCCTGACTGAACAGCTGATCGCGCAGCACGGTGAAGCCTTCCTTCAGGGACAGCTGGAACCAATCACGGCAGGTCACCCGGTTGCCCGACCAATTGTGGAAATATTCATGCGCGACCACGCCTTCGATCCCGTCATAATCGCCATCGGTCGCACTATCGGGATCGGCCAGGATGTAGCGGGTGTTGAACACGTTCAGCCCCTTGTTCTCCATCGCGCCCATGTTGAAGTCGGACACCGCGACGATGTTGAACAGATCAAGGTCATATTCGCGGCCGAACACCTCCTCATCCCATTTCATCGAAGCCTTGAGCGCCTTCATCGCGTGATGGGTGCGGCCCTCGTCACCGGCGCGGACCCAGATGCCCAGATCGACCTTGCGGCCACTGGTCGTGGTGAAGCTATCTGAATTGACCACCAGATCGCCTGCTACCGCCGCGAACAGATAGGACGGTTTGGGCCAGGGATCGTGCCACTGCGCCCAATGCGTGCCATCGCTGCCCGCGCCTCGCGCGGTGCAATTGCCATTAGATAGCAGCACCGGAAACAGCGCGCGCGGCCCCTCCAACCGCACCGAATAGACCGACAGTACATCGGGCCGATCGGGGAAGAAAGTGATCCGGCGAAACCCTTCTGCCTCGCATTGGGTGCAGAGCATCCCATTCGATGCATAGAGCCCCATCAGCTGACTGTTAGCTGCGGGATTAAGCTGGGTCGTGATGCCCACGCGGTGCGCTGCGCCCGCCAGCTCGATCACCAGATCAGCGCCGTCCATCCGCCAGTCATTGGTCAGTTCGCCATCAACCAGCACTTGCAGCGCGGTCAGCCCATCGCCGTTGAGCCGCAGCTGGCCGCCATCGCCCGCAGGATTGCGCTCTACCGCAAGCTCTGCCGCAACGCTGGTTCGCTCCAACCCCAGCTGGAAGTCCAGCTTCACCGTCGGCACCAGCCAAGCGGGCGGGCGATAATCATCGCGGCGGATTACAGGGGGCGCGGCAGGCGCGCTGGGCGGGGTCAGGCTGGCGTCACTCATTTCCCCAATGTAGGGATGCCGGACGCCAAGGGCCAAGGGCATTCTTGGCCTTGACCGGAATCCTTGAATAGGCTCAACTGTGTTATTAAAACAATACAGCAGGAGGAACCACAGCCCATGCAGCCAGACCCGATCGCGCAAGCGCGCCGCCTGACCCTTGCGGGGCTGGCCCTGCCCCTGCTCGCCGTGCCGCTAATCGTCCTGCCCCAGATCGCCCATGCGGCTGATTTCGATGCCGAGGCGGCCACCCGCGCTTATCTTGATATTTTGCAGGGACCGGCCCGGGCCAAATCGGACGCCTATTTTGAGGGCGGCTATTGGCTGATCCTGTTCGGAACGATGGTTTCAGTGCTGGTTGACGGCCTGTTCCTGCGCTTTGTCCTGACCGGGCGCTTCCGCGATCTGGGCGAACGGATCAGCCAACGCCCCGCGCTGATCACCGCGATTACCGCGCTATGCTATTCGCTGGTTGGTGCGGTGCTAACCCTGCCCTGGTCGATCTACACCGGCTTCATCCGCGAAAAGCAGTATGATCTGATGAACCAGAGTTTTGGCGGCTGGCTTGGCGATTTCCTGACCAATCTTGCCATTTCGCTGGTTATCGCGCCGCTGCTGGCCATGGCGGTCTATGCCGCAATCCGCCGCTTTCCCAAAAACTGGTGGTTGCTCGGCACCGGGATCATGGCCGCCTTCCTGACCGTGGGGGTTTTGATCGCACCCGTCTTTATCGCCCCGTTGTTCAACAAATATTCCGAACTGCCCCAAGGCCCGGTGCGGGACCGGATCGTGGCGATGGCCACGGCCAACCATGTCCCCGCCGAACATATCTATCTGTTCGATGCCTCCAGGCAGACCAAGCGGATTTCCGCCAATGTCTCAGGACTTGGCCCGACGATCCGGATCAGCCTGAATGACAATCTGCTGAACCGCACCAGCGCGGCTGAAACTGCGGCGGTGATGGGGCATGAGCTGGGCCATTATGTACTGG
>JAYVKX010000362.1:0-2498 GCA_043768005.1 Novosphingobium sp.
TTGCGAATATGCGCGGCAATTGCAGGATCTTGCCCGGTCTGGGGGCGCAGCTGCGCATCCCAATGCGGATTATCGAGGAACCGCATATCGAACACCAGATCGGCGATCGGCGGCATTCCGCGTGAAAAGCCAAAGCTGGTGACGGTAACGGTCATCGCCCGGTCCGAAGTTGCCAGAAATTGCTCGCGCACCGCCTGCTGCAGATCATTGGCGGTAAAGCTGGTGGTAGAGATCACCATATCCGCCCAGCGCCGCAGCGGCTCCATCAGCTCGCGCTCGGCCGCGATGCCGGTGGCAGCGGGTAGATCCTGTGCCAGCGGGTGGCGGCGGCGGGTTTCATTATAGCGCCGCTCCAGCTCTTGCCCCGAGCAATCAAGGAACAGCGTGGTCAGCTCAAGATCGGTCCGGGCGGTCAGTTTTTTGACCCGTTCGATCATCTTGTTGGGATCAAAGCCCCTGGTGCGCGAATCGAACCCGATGGCCAGCGGCGGGCGAAACTCGCTGGCGGGGGCATCGGGGCTGTCGATCAATCGATCGAGCAGGCGAATCGGGAAATTATCGATGGTTTCCCAGCCCAGATCCTCCAGCACCTTGAGCGCGGTCGTTTTGCCCGCACCCAGCAAGCCGGTGACCAGCAGCACGCGCTGTCTGACCGGGTTGGCGGATTTGGCAGAAGACTCAGCGGGCATGGCAACTAGCATAGCGCTCGGCTTGCGCGAAAGTCCACGGGCGCGCAGGCGCTGTGCCGGGGCAGGCCATCGGCTCAGCCAAGCCCGTGGAGCCGCAATGCCGCCTCGGCGCGCAGATGCAGCACCGCGCTGTCTGGCCACAGACGGATCAGCGGGAGGGGGATATCGCACAGCTCGATCATCTCGGCAATTTCGATAAACCGCGGCGCATCCCGGTCCAGCCGCAGAACCAGCGCGACCGGCATACCCCGAGCGGTCGGACAATGGATCAACCCGACATTGCGGACTTCCACCAGCCCGGCAATATTGGGTGGGGGGGAGGCGAGCAGCTGGCCAGCCTGCGATTTCAGCGCCACGCCATCATCCCCGATCAACTGCGCACCGCGATCAATCAGCGCCAGCACCAGGCTGGATTTGCCGCTGCCCGGCTCACCCTCGATCAGCACGGCGCGCCCGCCGATCGCGACGCAGCTGGAGCGGTGGAGCAGGCTCACTCCTCATCCTCCACGGCGGGCAACCACACTACCAGCCGCGCGCCCGGCTTGCCGTCGGTCCGTTCGGCGGCTGTCAGCGAACCATCATGCGCCTCGATGATGGTCCGCGCGATGGCCAGACCAAGCCCGCTGTGGCTGCCAAATGCCTCATCTGCGGGGCGCAGCGAGTGGAACCGTTCAAACACTTTTTCACGCTCGGCTGCGGGGATGCCCGGGCCATCGTCGGTCACCGCCAGCTCGATCTCATCAAACCGCCGCTCAACCACCACCTGCACCGCGCCGCACGGCGGGGAAAAAGAGATGGCGTTGTCGAGCAGGTTTTCGAACACCCGCTCCAGTCGCGCAGGATCGCCCCGCACTGCCCAAGGGCCGGGTCCGCAGACTTCCACGGAAACATTGCGATCGCGATTGACCCCACGCGCCGCGCGCGTGCCGATCAGCGCGCGGGTCATGGCGACCAGATCGACCGCCATGAATTCGGTCCGGCTCAGCTCTGCATCGATCCGGCTCGCATCGGCAATTTCAGTCACCAGCCGATCAATCCGCTGCACATCGTGGACAGCAATCGCGGTCAATTGCTGGCGCAGATCGCCCTCACCAACCCGTTCCAGTGATTCCAATGCACTGCGCAGCGAGGCGAGCGGGTTCTTGATCTCATGCGCGACATCGGCAGCAAATGTTTCCACTGCATCGATCCGCTGGCGCAGCGCGGTGGTCATATCGGAGATGGCGCGGGCCAGCATCCCGATCTCGTCTCGCCGCTCGGGCAGGCGGGGCACCACAACTTCCCGGTCGCGCCCTAGCCGCACGCGCACCGCAGCACGAACCAGCGTGCGCAGTGGCTGAACGATGGTGCGAGCCAGAAACAGCGAGAGCTGGACCGAGATCAGCAGCGTGATCGCCAGCACGATCGCCAGCGTCTGGCGAGCATCGCGCACGCTTTGGGTGATGTCGGGGGCGTTGCGGGTGGAGAGCAGCAGCTCGCCCCGGGCGCCCACCTGTGCGGCGGCATTGATCACCGGGGTCTGATCGGGCGCAGCGCGCTGGATCACCACCGGTTGGCCCGATTGCAATGCGCCGCCCAGTTCCGGCCAGGCCGTAGCGCTATCTGGCACCGGATCATGATAGGCCGGGATCACCGTACTGCCCAGCGCCAGGTTCATGGCCCGGTCAAGGATCCGGGCGGCATCCTGATACCATGGCTCGGTGGTGGGATCGACAAAGCGAAACGAGGGTTCGGTGATGGCAAAGCTATCGGCGATCAGCTGCCCCCTGGCATCATACAGCCGCAGCCGCAGCTGCTGTTCACTGCCGA
>JAYVKX010000363.1:0-3414 GCA_043768005.1 Novosphingobium sp.
ATTTCGGGAATACGAAACCGTTCCGCCTCGGGCTTGCGCGCGCAGATGGTAATCTCGTTCTCGGCCGAGGGCTGGCAGGCATCATCACCATAGATGATCAGCTGGTTGACCCTATCCCCGCCCGCATCCTGCGCCGCTGCGGGTGCGGCAGGCAGCATGGCGGCGCCAAGGGCAGCAGCAAAAGCAAGAAACGGGCGCATGGTAGGCTCCTTAGGCAAGGGTCGGGGCAATATAGGCCCCGGCAGCACTGAATGGCAGCTGAAGCTAATCAGATCCGTTCCGACAGGCGGATCGCCATCCGGCAGCCCAGCCGGATCACGCCCGACAGCAGCGGATAGCCCGGTGCCTGTTCCGCGCCTGCCGCCAGCGCGGCATCGCGGTGGGCGCGTTCATCCTCGCGGAAATCGCGGATCATCTCGCCAAATTCGGGATCATCGCCGTCCAGCTCGTCCAGCTGGGCCGAATAATGCAGATCGATCTCGGTCTCGATCGCGGCGGTGCAGGCCATCGCCGCCTTGGGGCCGATCAGCGCGGTCGCCGCACCCAGCGCAAAGCCTGCGACTGACCACAAGGGTTGCAGCGCAGTGGGGCGCACGCCGCGCGCCGCGATCAGCGCATCCAGCTTCTGGCGGTGCCCGGCCTCTTGTTCGGCCATATGGGCAATCTCGCCCGAATGCGGGGCCCGGTCGCCCATCACGGCGAGCTGCCCGGCGTATATCCGGGTCGCACCATATTCGCCCGCCTGATCAACGCGAAGCATCCGGGCAGAGTGGGCGGCGTTCATATCGGCATACTCCGGCTGCGGCCCAGCAAGGCAAATATCACCAGCGCCGCGCCGACCGAGATTAGGAAATTGAACCCCGCCAGCGAGATGCCAGACAGGGTCCATTGCGCAGAATCACAGCGGATCAGCGGCGCATTCATGATCGCGGCCAGCGGATCGGCGGCAGAAGCATCGAAGGTGGTGGTGCAGGCGGTCAGCCCTTCCCACCAGTGATACTCAACCCCGGCATGATAGCCCCCGATCAGCCCCGAGGTGAGGATCGCCAGCGCGCCCAATACCACCAATCCCCGCGATCCGGGGCGCAGCAGCGCGAGCAAGCCCAGCCCCAGCGCGATTAAATGCGGATAGCGCTGCCACCAGCACATCTCGCACGGGTATAGCCCGAAGCCATATTGTGAAACATACGCGCCGCCCAGCAGCCCCAGCGGGGTCAATAGAGCCAGCAGCCGCGCCTTGGCAAAGGCGCTTTCACCCCGAATTGCCATCATTTGCTCCGCTTTGCCAGCATGGTCCCGCCGGTGCGTTTCAGCGTTTCGATCGCATAATGCAGCTGGAAATCGGTGATGCCTTTGGTCTTGAGCTGTTCGGCGGTCAGCTGAAAGCGCGGATCATCCTGCTTGTCCAGTTCCAGCTTCTTGTCATCCAGGCTGACCTCGTTGACCAGATGGCGGCGCAGATCGGATTCGCGCAGCGCCAGTTCCGAGCGGCGACGCGCATCGGGATCGGAGAGCTGCGGCACCTTGATGTCAGGCTCGATCCCGCCTTCCTGCACCGATTTGCCCGAGGGGGTGAAATAGCGCGCCGTGGTCAGCTTGACCGCATGGGTCCGATCGATGTTGTAAAGCGACTGGACGCTGCCCTTGCCAAAGCTGCGCTCCCCCATGATCAGCGCACGGTGCTGATCCTGCAGCGCGCCGGCCACGATTTCAGAGGCCGAGGCAGAGCCGGCATCGATCAGCACGATCATCGGCATACCCTTGGCCACATCGCCCTTTACGGCGGTTTCGGCGCGGTAATATTCGTTTTCGGACGCCACCCGGCCACGCTGCGAAACAATATCGCCCTGAGTCAGGAACAGATCGGACAGGATCACCGCCTCGTCCAGCGAACCGCCCGGATTGGAGCGCAGATCCAGCACGATCCCGGCCAGCTTTCCGCCTGCCTGACGCTTCAGCTCTTGAATCGCGGCATTTACGTCATTGCCGACATCGCGGGAAAATTCATTGACGCTGATTACCGCGACGCCCTGATCGAGCTTGGAGGTGACGGGCTCAAGCTCGATCACCCCGCGGGTCACGGTCACATCGAACGGCGCATCGCGGCCCGCGCGGAAGATGGTCAGGCGAATGGAAGTCCCAGCCTCGCCGCGCATCTTGGCCACCGCATCGTCCAACTCGCCGCCATAAATCAGCTTGCCATCCAGATGGGTGATATAATCGCCCGCCTTGACCCCCGATTTTTCCGCCGGGCTGCCGCGCATGGGTGAGATCACCTTCACCGCGCCATCATCCATCGCCACGCTGAGGCCAAGGCCCGAATAATTGCCATCGATCATCGCGGTAAGCCGCTGGAGCGAGGCGCCTTCAAGGTAGGAGCTATGCGGATCAAGGCTGGCGAGCATCCCGTTTATTGCGCCGCCGACCAGTTTTTCATCGTCCACCGGCTCAACATATTGGGCTTTGACCAGCTGGTAGATGGTGAACAGTCGCCCGAATTGCGGACCGGCCTTGCCATCGACAGCGGCCAGACCCGCCGTGGTGACAGGAAGCAGCGCAACGGCGCTGACCAGCAGGGCGGCGCGCAAAACAGGGGCGAATTTCATCGGCGGTAAGTGCCTCTTTGGGAATATAGGTTCTCTTTATCGCGCAGCGCAGGTTAACGCCAGATGGCGTTTCAATCCGCGCGGATCACATCGAGCGGATTTACCGGCTCGCCCGCCCGGCGCAGTTCAAGCCCGACCAGCGGCTTGCCCTGGCCCGCGACGCCAAGCGGTGAGCCTGCGACCAGCCGCTGGCCCACCCGCGCGTCCAGCTGCGCAAGCCCGGTGATCAGCGTGGTCCAGCCGCCCTGATGTTCGATAATCACGATATTGCCATAGCCCCGATAAGGCCCAGCGAAGGCGACCCGCCCTGCCGCCGGAGCCACCGCCTGCGCGCCGCCACGCGCCGCAATCGCGATCCCGCGTGAGCGGGGCAGGCCGGGCTGGGCATCGCCAAATCCCGAAACCAGCCGCCCGGCCAATGGCAGAAGATAGCGCCCAAGCGGGCTGGCGGGTTCAGTCTGGATCAGATCGATGACTTGAGATTGTTCGGGCCGGGCAGGCCGTAGGATCGGACCGGGCAGCCGCGTCAGCGCCGCGCGCACCACGCCTGCGGCATCCAGCTGGCGCACCAGCCCGCCCAGATCGCGCGCCTGTTCGGCCAGCGCCAGCGCGCGCTCTGCCTCGCGGTCAGCCACGCCGCTGACCTCGCTCGACACCAGCCGCTGGCGGGTTTCCAATGCGGCCAGCGACTGCCGCCGCGCCACCAGCTCTGCCTCGCTGATCCGCAGCGCCGCCGCCGCGCGGCGGGCCTGCAGCTGGAGCGAGCGGCCCCGGGCGATTTCAGCGCGCAGCGCAGCCGTGCGCCGCG
>JAYVKX010000364.1:0-2084 GCA_043768005.1 Novosphingobium sp.
GATGAACATCATTCAGCTCTTGCTGATAGCCACAGGCCTCATGGCGTTCATGGTGCTAGGCTATATGGCCTTTGCCGGGCCCTCGCCCACGAAGGAAGGGGCGCGCCGGCTTGAAGCCCTGCGTTATCGCCATTCTGACAGCACCAAGGACAAGGTCGAAGCCCAGCTCAAAAAAGCGGTGGCCGCCCGCAAACCGACTATGCACCACATCGCAGGGTCGGAATCGCGGGTTGCTGCGCTTGCGCTGCGGCTGCACCGGACTGGCAAGGGCTGGACGCTGACCCAATACCTCTATGCCTCGCTTGGCCTGGCCTTGGCGGTTACCTTCATCATCTATCTGAAATCGGGCGCGGCGCTGCTGTCGCTGGGGATCGGACTGCTGTTTGGTGCGGGCATTCCGCATATGGTCGTCGGCTATTTCGTCAAGAAACGCAGCGGCGCCTTCACCACCAAATTTCCCGATGCGATTGAGCTTCTGGTCCGCGGACTTCGCTCTGGCCTTCCGGTTACCGAAACGCTGGGCGTGGTTGCCACCGAAGTTCCAGGGCCGGTGGGCGAGGAATTCAAGCTGGTGACCGAACGCATCCGCATCGGTAAGACCATGGAAGATGCCCTGCAGGACACTGCCGACCGGCTTAATACGGCCGAGTTCAGCTTCTTCGTCATCACCCTGGCGATCCAGCGCGAGACTGGCGGCAATCTGGCCGAAACGCTATCAAACCTAGCCGATGTGCTGCGCAAACGCGCGCAGATGAAGCTCAAGATCCGGGCGATGAGTTCGGAATCCAAGGCCTCGGCCTATATCGTCGGATCGCTGCCGTTCCTCGTCTTCACGATGATCTGGTGGATCAACCCCAAGTATCTTGGCGGCTTCTTTACCGACGAACGTCTGATCGTGACCGGCCTTGGCGGGTTCACGTGGATGGCGATCGGTGCCTTCATTATGTCCAAAATGGTCAGTTTCGAGATCTGAGCGAGGAATAGTCAGAGCCATGCTTAACACCCCGCCCGGACCCACGCTGCTTGGCTTCGACGTTATCTTCGTCGGAACCATGCTGGCTGGCCTTGCCACCTTTGCGGTGATGTTCGCGATCTATACCGCGGTCACCATTCGCGATCCGATGCAAAAGCGCGTCAAGGCGCTCAATGCCCGCCGTGAAGAACTGAAAGCGGGCATCACCACCAGCACGGTGAAAAAACGCGCCAAGCTGGTCCGCAGGACTGACACCACCGACAAGATGCGTGACACGCTGTCATCGCTCAAGGTGCTGCAGGATAGCCAGGTCAAGGCGGTTCAGCAGAAACTGGCGCAGGCCGGGATCCGCAAAAAGGAATATGCCGTCGCGGTGATCTTTGCGCGCATGGTCTTGCCGATCGTGCTGGGCGGGTTTGCGGCGCTGATGATCTATGGCATCAACTACTTCCCGCTGTGGGGCGGAATGAAGCGGCTGATGGGCTTTGCCGCGATGGTTGGGGCGGGTTACAAAGGCCCGGACATCTATATTCAGAACATCATCAACAAGCGGACCGATGCAATCCGCAAGGGTTTGCCCGATGCGCTTGATCTGTTGGTGATCTGCGCCGAAGCCGGGCTGACCGTGGACGCCGCGTTCAACCGCGTCGCCAAGGAGCTGGGCCGGGCCTACCCTGAACTGGGCGACGAATTTGCCCTGACCGCGATCGAGCTTTCGTTCCTTTCCGAACGGCGTCAGGCGTTTGAAAATCTGGCCTACCGGGTGAAACTTGATGCGGTGAAGGGCGTGACCACCACCATGGTCCAGACCGAACGCTATGGGACGCCGCTCGCCTCGGCGCTGCGGGTGCTCTCGGCCGAATTCCGCAACGAACGGATGATGCGCGCCGAAGAAAAAGCCGCACGTCTGCCCGCGATCATGACCATCCCGCTGATCCTGTTCATTCTGCCGGTGCTGTTCATCGTGATCCTTGGCCCAGCGGCCTGCTCGATCGCCGATGCCTTCTCGTCCAAGCCCGGCGGGATCCACAACTAAGCCGGATTTGCGCAGCTCAACCAAGAAACAGGCCGGACCGGGAAGCTCCCGATCCGGCCTGTTTGCTATTGCGCT
>JAYVKX010000365.1:0-5867 GCA_043768005.1 Novosphingobium sp.
TATTGTCCTTTTTGCCGTCAATACCGCCAGCGCCCGATCGGGCTGCAGCGGACAATACGGTGAAAGGCTTTTCATTCCAGCATCAACCTGTGGATTCAGGCAATAGGCCCGAAATTCTCCCCCGGAATACCACTTTGGCCGATCCTGCATGATGCGCCGGTTAACCGCAATATATGTGGTTTAGCGCAGGAGGATCGGGGCTGGCTTGTCCCGGTGGCAGGGGACTAGCACCGCTTGAACTGCGCGGCAAGTTTGTTGCGCGCAAAGCGGCTTACACGGATTGCGCAATATGCCCCGGCGACATAGTCAGAGGCCATCATGCCACGCCGCTTGACGTTTTTGCTTGTCCTGATCGCCCCGCTGGCGGTGCTTGCCGCCATGGTTGGCGCTGATCGAACCTTTGGCGGGCCAGGCCGGGGCTATGGCTATGTTATCCGGATTGAGCTGCCACCGGTCGATCGGCAAACGGGCCTACCGCGCATATCGGGGCCAGCGGATCCCACCCGTCCGCTGGTGGTGATCGATGCAGGTCACGGCGGGAAAGATCCGGGCGCGGGCACCGGATCGCTCAAGGAAAAGACCCTGACCCTGGCGCTGGCGCTGGCGCTGCGCGACGAGCTTTTGGCGCAAGGCGGGACCCGCGTGGCGCTGACTCGTGATGTTGATAGCTATGTGATTCTACCCGAACGATCGGCCATCGCCCGCAGGCTTGGTGCGGATCTGTTTATCTCGATTCATGCAGATAGTACCGATGGCGATGGATCGGCCAGCGGCGCCACGGTTTACACCCTGTCGGACAAGGGCAGCAATCAGGCCGCTGAAATGATCGCCGCGCGTGAAAACGCCGCTGATATTATCAACGGGGTAAAGCTGCGCGAGCAGAGCGATACGGTCAGTTCAATCTTGGTGGATCTGTCGCAGCGCGAAACCCAGGCACGATCGGAAGAGTTCGCCCGATTGATCCTGCGTGAGGGGGGTGGGCGGATGGTGTTTCGCGAAAGATCCGAACAATCGGCGGCCTTTGCCGTGTTGAAGGCCCCCGATATGCCATCGGTGCTGTTCGAAACCGGCTATATCAACAACCCCGCAGATGCCGCCCGGCTAGGGTCGCCAGAGGGACAGAAGATTTTTGCCCAGATCAACGCCCGCGCAATCCGGGTGTTTTTTGCCCGGCAATCCGGCCCTTAGGATGCCGCTGGTATTGCGCCAGTTCACCATGCTAGAGCCGCCGCGCAATGTCTGACGCCCCCGCGCCCGAATCTATCCGCTATCGCATTCGCCGCGAGGCCAGCGGCCTGCTCAACTGGCTGCGAGGGCAGCCCGTGTGGGGCAAGCTAAGCAGCCTTGGCGAACAGCATTTTTCGGACTGGCTCAATTGGCTGCGCGCCCAGCCAGCGTGGGATCTGTTCCACGATAACTGGCGTGAAAAGCGTTGGTTCCGCATCGGTGGCTATGCGCTGGGCGGGCTGCTGGGGCTGTATCTGCTGATCTGGCTGACCGTGTCGCGCAATCTGCCTTCGGCCGATACGCTGCTCGATTATCAGCCCCCGCTCCCAACCATGGTTCGCAGCGTCGAGGGTGAGATCGTCTATAGCTATGCCCGCGAACGGCGGGTGCAGCTGCGCTTCGTTGATTTCCCCAAGCCGCTGATCAACGCCTATCTTTCGGCAGAGGACAAAACTTTCTGGAGCCACGGCGGGGTTGATTATACCGGCCTTGCGGGCGCGGTGCTGGATTATGTCGTCAAGTTCGGTTCGGGCGCACGGGCCAAGGGCGGCTCGACCATCACCCAGCAGGTCGCCAAGAATATCCTGATCGGCGATGAATATTCGGTCACCCGCAAGCTCAAGGAAATGATCCTGGCACGGCGGATCGAGGGGGTACTGTCCAAGCAGCAAATCCTTGAGCTTTATCTCAACGAAATCCCGCTTGGCCGGCAAAGCTTTGGCGTGCAGGCTGCATCGCGGGCCTATTTCGGCAAGGATGTGGGCGATCTGGCGCTGAATGAAGCGGCGTTCCTGGCAATCCTGCCCAAAGCGCCGGAAAAATACGGACGGGCCAAATTTGCCGATCAGGCCATCGCCCGGCGCAATTATGTGCTGGGGCAGATGGTCGATAATGGCTGGGCCACGCCCGAGCAGGCGGCGCTGGCCAAATCGCAGCCGCTGGGCGTGATCCCCCGGCGCGTTGACAGTTATAATGCCGATGCCGGATATTACATGGAAGAAGTGCGCCAGCGCCTGCTGGAACGCTATGGCGAAAAGGCCGAGAATGGCCCGCATAGCGTTTACGCGGGCGGCCTGTGGGTGCGCACGTCGCTTGATCCGCAGCTGCAGAAGGCCGCAGTCAGTGCGCTGCGCGGCGGGCTGATGCGCTATCATTCGGGCAAGGGCTGGCGCGGCCCGATCGCGCATATCACGCTTGATCCGGATGGCTGGCAGAACCAGCTGCTCGCGCTCAACAAATCGGTAAATTATCAGAACTGGAGGATCGGCGTGGTCCTGCAGCGTAATGGCCCGAATGCACGGATCGGCTTTGGCGATGGCACCAAGGCGGCGTTGACCGGTTTGCCCGATCCGCTGCGCAGCGGCGATGTCATCACTGCGGCGCTGGTGGGCGCAGGACTATACGGAGTGCGGATCATCCCCGAGGTTTCGGGCGGCATGGTGATCGAAAATCCTCACAGTGGCCGGGTGCTGGCGTTGCAGGGCGGGTTCGATGCGGGGCTTGGTTCGTTCAACCGGGCGACCCAGGCACAGCGCCAGCCCGGCTCCACTATCAAGCCATTCGTTTATGCCACCGGGCTTGATTTCGGGATGACGCCGGCCAGCATGGTGCTGGACGGCACGTTCTGCGTTTATCAGGGATCGCAGCTTGGACAGAAGTGCTTCAAGAATTTCGACATGCGCGGCGCGGGCGGCACCCATACGATGCGCTGGGGGCTGGAACAATCACGCAATCTGATGACCGTGCGGATCGCCAATGATGCGGGCATGGATAATGTCGTAAAAACCATCGAACGCGTCGGGATCGGCAAATACCAGCCTTATCTTTCCTATGCGCTGGGGGCAGGGGACACCACCGTTTTGCAGATGGTCAACGCCTATGCTGCGCTGGCCAACAACGGAGTCCAGCACGAACCGACCCTGATCGATTTTGTCCAGGATCGCAGCGGTAAGGTGATCTGGCGGGCTGATCCGCGCCGCTGCCAGCGCTGCAACATGGCGCAATGGGATGGCAAACCGATGCCGCGGCTTACCGCGCGGGGCAAGCAGGTGATGGATCCGCGTACCGCCTATCAAACCGTCCATATGCTTGAAGGCGTGGTCCAGCGGGGCACTGCGGCGGTGCTAAGCGATCTTGGCCTGCCGCTGTTCGGCAAGACCGGAACTACCTCTGGCCCGACCAACGTCTGGTTTGTCGGCGGATCGCAGGATATCGTCGGCGGGGTCTATCTTGGTTATGACCAGCCGCGCTCGCTGGGCGGGTACGCGCAAGGCGGGACATTTGCCGCGCCTATTTTCAAGCAATTCGTCATGGAAACCCGTGGCCGCTGGGATCACCGCCCATTCGTAGCACCGGCCGATGTGCGGATGGTCAAGATTGACCGGGCCAGCGGCAAGCGGGTGTTCGATGCCGATCCCGGCACCGATCCCAGAGCGTCGGTGATCTGGGAGGCGTTCAAGGCCGATACCGAACCGCGTCGGACCACCCGGCAGGATGAGGTTTCTGCCCAGCGCGAGGCCTTGATCGCTGCGATCCGCAAAGGCAGCCAGGCAAAACAGCACACCGCCGCAGCGCCCGCTGCCGCCAGAACTGGCGACGCGGTCACGATCGCAGCGGATACCAGCCTCCCAACCGACTAGCGTATAAGTCGCACTGGACTTGCGCGACACTTGGGAGCAGAGTTTTGCCATGATCAAACACACCCTTATCGCCTTTGCCGCGCTCGCTGCCTTCAGCCTGCCCGCCGCTGTGCAAGCCGAACTGCCGCAAGGTGCCCGCGCGCCTAATTTTGCGACGCAAGGCGCGCTGGCGGGCAAGGCTTTTGCCTTTAACCTGCGCGCCGCGCTTCAGCGCGGACCGGTGGTGCTCTATTTCTATCCCAAGGCCTTCACGCAAGGCTGCACCCTGGAGGCGCATGCCTTTGCCGAGGCGGCCGACGATTTCCGCGCCGCTGGGGCCACGGTAATCGGTATGTCTGCCGATGATCTACCCACGTTGCAGCGCTTTTCGACCGAGGCTTGCCGCGATAAATTTGCAGTCGCCAGCGCCACGCCGAATATCATCAAGGCCTATGATGTCGCGCTGATGAAACCTGATGGCAGCGCAACCGGGCTCACCAGCCGGACCAGCTATGTCATCGGGCGCGATGGGCGGGTGCGGATGGTCTATACCAACATGAATTATGCCGAACACGTCCGCCTGACGCTGGAAGCGGTCCGCGCCTTGCGCCCGCCGCGCCGCAGCTAGCGGGCAAGCTTTACAATCGCCGCGCGCTTTACAATCAATAGTCTTTCGCTAAGCGAAGCCGCTCAATTATTGAAAGTATATCGCCATGCGTGCCGAAGGGCAGGCCCATATTGATCGGATCGGAGCGGCGCTGGCCCTCGTCCGCAAATTCCTTGACTGGGACCGCGCTTTGCGCCGCCTTGACGAGCTGAACGCACGCGTCGAGGATCCGAAGCTATGGGATAATCCCAAGGATGCCGAGGCCGTGATGCGTGAGCGCCGCCGGCTAGAGGCTGCTGTCGGCACGGTTCATCAGATCGGCCAGGAAATGGCCGACGCGGTGGAATTCGTCGAAATGGGCGAAGCTGAGGGCGATGAGGCTATCGTCAAGGAAGGGCTGACCAGCCTGGCTGCGCTGGCCGCGCGCGCCGATGCAGACAAGGTCCAGGCGCTGCTGGCGGGCGAGGCGGATGGCAATGATGCCTATCTGGAAGTCCATGCGGGCGCTGGCGGAACCGAAAGTCAGGACTGGGCCGAAATGCTCCAGCGGATGTACAGCCGCTGGGCTGATCGGCACGGCTATAAGGTTGAACTGGTCGATTATCATGCTGGTGAACAGGCCGGAATCAAATCGGCGACACTGCTAATCAAGGGCGAAAACGCCTATGGTTATGCCAAGACCGAAAGCGGTGTTCACCGGCTGGTCCGGATCAGCCCTTATGACAGCTCGGCCCGGCGCCACACCAGCTTCAGCTCGGTCTGGGTCTATCCAGTGATCGATGATGATATCGATATCGAGATCAAGGACAGCGATCTGAGAATCGATACCTACCGCGCATCGGGCGCGGGCGGGCAGCACGTCAACACCACCGATTCGGCGGTGCGGATCACGCATATTCCTAGCGGGATCATCGTCGCCAGCCAGAATGACCGGTCCCAGCACAAGAACCGCGCCACCGCGATGAATATGCTGAAAGCGCGGATGTATGAGGCGGAACTGGCCCGGCGCGAAGTGGCCGCTTCGGGCGAATATCAGGCCAAGACCGAAATTGGCTGGGGCCATCAGATCCGCTCCTATGTTCTCCAGCCTTATCAGCTGGTCAAGGATCTGCGCACCGGGGTTACTTCCACCGCGCCCGATGATGTGCTGGATGGCGCGCTTGATCCGTTCATGGCGGCAGCGCTTTCGCAGCGGGTTACGGGTGAAAAAATGACTGTGGAGGACGTTGATTGAGGCTACGGGGGGCCGTCTTGCTGGGGCTGATTGCAGCAACGGGGTGCCATCAAACTGCGCCCGATGCTGATCGAGTGGCGACCGCGCGAGAGTTTCCACGCGCCGATCGGCCGGTTTCGGCCTTGGCGGGCAATGGCTTTACGACCGAGGATTTACGCGACAGCGTCGGCGAGGCGCAGGT
>JAYVKX010000366.1:0-3181 GCA_043768005.1 Novosphingobium sp.
TACCGCCGCCGTTCAGCCGGTCCGGGTTGCTCCGGCCAAAATTGCTTATCAGGCAGCGCCCGTCCGCGCTGCAAAACCGCGCGCGGTTACGATGAACGGTTCGCATCTGGTCCAGCTTGGCAGCTTTTCAAGCGCCCAGGGTGCCCGCCGGGCCTGGGGCATCTTTGCCTCGCGCAATCCGTCGCTGCGCAGCTACCGGATGACGATCACCCCCGCAGTGGTGCGTGGCAAGAATTTCTGGCGCGTAGCTGCCGCCGGGTTCAATGCCGGATCCGCCTCGGGCATGTGCTCCAGCGTCAAGGCGCGCGGCGGGGTCTGCTTTGCCTATTCGGCGCTGCCGGCCCGGGCCATAGTTCCAGGCAAGATCACCCCCAACCGCGGCAGCTCTGGCCCGCAACTGGCCCGTCGCCGCTAGGATTTCGTCCTGAATCAACCAAGCCCCCTCCCCGAAAGCGGAGGGGGTTTTCTATAGGGCGATCGCCGCGCCGCCCTTGAACAGCGCGGCAACGCGGCCTTGCACGGGCAATTTATCAAACGGCGTATTGCCCGCGCTGGCGGCCATCTTGTCTGCATCGACGATCCATGGCTTCTCGGGCTCGATCAGCGCCAGATCGGCCTCTGCCCCCAGTTCAAGCCTGCCCGCATTGACCCCCAGCAGCGCTGCCGGATTGGCGGCCAGCAGGGCAAAGGCGCGGGACAGGCTGATCACTTCGTCACGGACCAGTCCCAGCGTCAGCGGCAGCAGCACTTCGGCCCCGGCCATGCCCGGCTCGGCATCGGCAAAGGGCAGGCGTTTGTCTTCCGGCCCGCGCGGATCATGGCCGGATGAAATCACATCGATCGTCCCGTCGCTCAGCGCCGCCAGCACCGCTTGCCGGTCACTTTCGGCCCTGAGCGGCGGAGACAGGCGGGCAAAGCTGCGGAACCCCGAAGTTGCAATGTCGGACAGCATGATGTGGGCGGGGGTGACGCCTGCTGTCACCGCCAGCCCGCGCGCCTTGGCGCTGCGAACCAGCGCCAGTCCTGCTGCAGTCGTTACCTGCCGGAAATGGAGTCTTGCACCCGCCAGTTCGGCCAAAGCGATGTCGCGGGCAATCGCCAGCGCCTCAGCTTCGGCCGGGGCGGCGGACAAGCCCAGCCGGGTCGCGGTTTCGCCTGCGGTGGCAACCGCGCCGCCGGTCAGCCCGCCATCCTCGGCATGGGCAACCACCACCAGCCCCAGCATAGCGGCATAGCGCAGCATCCGCAGCATGGTGCCTGAATCGGCGATCCAGTGCCGCCCGGTGCTGACCGCTCTTGCACCCGCATCGCGCATCAGCGCCAGTTCGGCCAGCTCGGCACCTTCAAGGCTGCGGGTTGCAGCGGCCAGCGGGTGGACCCACAGATCGGGCTTACCCGATTGCGCCGCAAACCGCACCCGTGCAGGATGATCGAGCGGGGGCGCTTGGTCTGGCATCAGCGCAGCGCGGGTGATCCCGCCGAAATGAAACGCTGGCTTATCGATCGCGAACACGCCCAGATCGACCAGGCCCGGCGCGATCAATGCGCCCTTGGCATCGATCACCCGGTCGCCGTTTTGCGCCGCAATTTCGCCAATCGCAGTGATCAGCCCGCCTTCGCAGCGAATCGCGCCCCTGGCCGGCTCGCCGTCTGGCAAAACAAGGCGGCCGTTGGTGATGGTCAGCGGCTGGGCCACGCTCATGACCAGCCCTCCACACCGCGCGCTTTTCGGGTCAGCACGTCAAGGCAGGCCATCCGCATCGCGACGCCCATCTCGACCTGGCGGGTGATTGCGGATCGGTCCACCAGATCCGCCACATTGCTATCGATCTCCACCCCGCGGTTCATCGGCCCCGGGTGCATCACCAGCGCATCGGGCCTGGCCTTGGCCAGCCGCTCCATGGTCAGGCCATAGAGATGGCGATATTCGCGGGGCGAGGCAATGAATTGACCCTGCATCCGTTCTTGCTGAAGCCGCAGCATCATCACCACATCGGCCCCGTCCAGCGCGGCATTGAAATCGGTGAACGGAGTAACTTTCAGCTGGCCGATTCCGGCGGGCATCAATGCGGGGGGCGCGCAAACACGCACCTCGGCGCCCAGCGTAGTCAGGCAGTGGATGTTCGATCGGGCGACCCGGCTGTGGAGGATATCGCCGCAGATGGTGATCGTAAGCTTTGCGAAATCGCCCTTTTCACGGCGGATTGTCAGCGCATCGAGCAGGCCTTGCGTGGGATGTTCATGCTGCCCGTCACCGGCATTGAGGACCGGACAATCGACCTTGCCCGCGATCAGTTGCACCGCGCCGGAACTGCCGTGGCGGATCACCATCGCATCGGCGCGCATCGCGTTCAGCGTCATTGCCGTATCGATCAGCGTTTCGCCTTTTTTCACGCTGGACTGGGCGGCGTGCATATTGACCACATCCGCGCCCAGCCGCTTGCCCGCGATCTCGAACGAGAGCAGCGTGCGGGTGGAGTTTTCAAAGAAGGCGTTGATGATGGTCAGGCCTGCCAGCCGATCATCGCGCTTGTGCGGCTGGCGGTTCAAATCAACCCATTGTTCCGCCTCGTCGAGCAGAAACAGGATCTCCCATGGGGCCAGGCCAGAAAGGCCCAGCAGGTCACGGTGCGGGAACGCCGCAGAGCCAGCTGGATAGCGGCCTGAGGCTGAGGATTGTGATGATGTCATTAAAGGCAGCGCACTACGCGCTTGGCCGCAATCACTCAAGCCCTTTGCAAATTCACGGGCGACCATAGATAGAACTCTGCGCCGTTCTGGCAGCTGAAGGGTTCCTCGATGATTTTCGCCCGCAAGGTCTGGCATCTGCTTGTCGCTATCAAGGATGGGCTGGTGCTGCTGCTGCTGCTGCTGTTCTTCGGCCTGCTTTATGGCGCCCTGACCAGTCGCCCCAGCACTGGGCAGGTCCATGAAGGGGCGCTGCTGCTCAAGCTGGACGGCGCGGTGGTGGAAGAGCTTTCAGCCGCCGATCCGCTGCAGATGCTGGTGTCGCAACAGGCCCCGGCGAAGGAATATCGCGCCCGTGATCTGGCCCATGCGATCCGCGCTGCGGCCAAGGATGATCGGATCAAGGCGGTGGTCCTTGATCTGTCGCGCTTTTCGGGCGGCGGATTGGTGCATATGCAGGAAGTTGGCGCTGCGCTGGATCTTGTCCGTGCCG
>JAYVKX010000367.1:0-10649 GCA_043768005.1 Novosphingobium sp.
GTGAAGCTGAACTGGCAGCCGGTGCGCCGTTCGGAGCCCTGAAAAACCACGCCGCAAACCGTATTGGGATAGCTGGGATGGGCCACGCGGTTCTGCACCACCTGCGCCACTGCGCGTTGGCCGGCATCCGCCTCGCTCGCGGCTTCGTAATATACCGCAGCGGTCAGACATTGCACCGCGCGCCCGCGATCAACTCCGCTGTTGTCGATCCTGAACGCACGCGCAATCGGGCCTGCGAAGGGATCGACTTCGTTCGGTGCGTTCTCGGCATCCCAATGGGCATCGGTGGCCAGCGGTGGAAGATTGTCTGGGGCAAGGTAATAGAAGGCAGAGCCGGGAAAGCTGTCACCGGCCTTTTCGAATGGCATCGGCTCTACCACCACGGAAGCCTGGCCCGCATTGCCGATATCAAAACTGCGCCATTCATCAGGAGCGGCAAGCGCCGGGACGGCCACCGCGGCAAGCAGGATCAGGGTCTGCCGCCCGCCATATGCGCGCCATGGCTTGGCGCGATTGGCCAGCGTCTTCACCCTGCTCCGCGGCAGCCGCGCGATAAAATCACGCGGGCGCGGTTCGTGGGGGAAGGTCAGCGGCTTGGTCATCGTTTCTTTCAAATGGACTGCGCGCTTTGCGCGTAGCCCGGTTTTCCCGGCGCAGCAGCTGCCCATATCAGGCCGTGCCGAAGCGGAACACTCCCGCGCGATAGCGTGAAGCGGTTAATAAAGCGCCCGCTTGCCAGATCAGGGTCTGGGGTCTATCGGCCCGTTCACGTCATGGGTTGTCCCGCCAGCGATTGCATCAAGGATGGACCTAAGAGGGAAGTGAGTGGCCCTGTGCCGCCGTAAAGTGGATAGGAATTCTCACGCTGCCCCTGCAACTGTGACCGGGGAGCATTTCGTCCCATATGCCACTGGTTCTTGAACTGGGAAGGCGGGTGGAAAGCATTGATCCGGGAGCCAGGAGACCTGCCGATGACCGTCGTTCCGCAGCCGGGCGGGGTGTACCGGGTGTAAGCAGGGACTCGCGATTTCATGCGAGCCGCCTCGCCATGAACGGCATTCGTTCAAGGCTTGAGGAATATCTATGAAATATCTGTTTTTGTTGAGTTGTTCACTGGTTGTAGCTGCTCCGGCAGCGGCGCAAGGCGCGAATGATGAGGTTGTCATTGCCGACAGGATCCGGGATGATCTGATTACTGTCGTCGCAACTGGCCTGCGATCGCGGATCGACCAGACCGGCCAGTCGGTCAGTGTGATCGGCGCTGATGAAATCTCTGCGATCCAAGGGCCAGACCTCACCCGCGTGCTGGAACGGTTGCCGGGTGTCACCATCACCCGCAACGGCAGCCTTGGCAGCTTTACCGCCGTCAGGGTGCGCGGCGCGGATGCCGAACAGCTGCTGGTGCTGGTCGATGGGGTGCGGGTAAATGATCCTTCGTCACCGGGCGGCGGGTTTGACTTTGGCAATCTGCTGAGCGGCGATCTTTCGAAGGTCGAATTGCTGCGCGGCTCGAACAGCGTGGTCTGGGGCAGCCAGGCGATCGGCGGGGTATTGGCGTTGACCACCCACGCTACCAGCGGTGTTCAGGGCAGCGCGGAATATGGCGCGAATGACAGTTTCGATGCCAATGCCAGCGTCGGGCTTGCCAAGGATCGCTACGCCATCAGCCTGAACGGCGGCTACACCCGCACCGATGGCATTTCTTCCGCTGCGGTTGGCAGTGAAGCCGATGGCTACGAACAATGGCGGATCGGTGGACGCGGGCGGCTTGATCTGGCGCAGGGCCTTTCGGCCAACCTGACGGCGCGTTACGCCGATAGCGTGACTCAGATCGATGGCTTTCCGGCCCCAAGCTACAGCTTTGCCGATACGCCGGAATATCAGAAAACCCGCGAAGCTTCGGGCCGGGCCGGGCTTGCCTATCAGGCAGACGGCTGGCAGATCGATGCGGGTTATTCCTTGTCTGACATCGCGCGCGATTATTATGATCCAACCTACGGCACCGCGCCCAGCTATGGCTACAAAGGCCGCAACGACCGGGCCGATCTTTCCGGCAAGGTGGATTTGCCCGGCCAGTTCCACCTGAGCTTCGGGGCGGACAGCGACTGGAGCCGCTTCTCCGGCACCTTTGATCCGCAGCATAAGGCGCGGCTATCCAGCACCCATGCCTTGCTAAGTTATGATGCAGACCGGCTTAACCTTGCTGCCGGGGTGCGGCTGGATGATCACAGCCAGTTTGGCACCGAATGGACCTTTGGGGCTAATGGCAGCCTTGCCGTGGCAGGTGATTGGCGGGTCCGCGCGTCCTATGGTGAAGGCTTCAAAGCGCCGACGCTGTTCCAGCTCTATTCGTCCTATGGCAACACCGCGCTTATTCCCGAACGCAGCCGCAGCTATGACATCGGGCTGGAAAAGGGCGATCGCGGTGGTCCACTCCATTTCGCGCTTACCGCTTTCCGCCGGGATAGCCGCGAATTGATCGACTTCGTCTCATGCTTTGGCGTGGTCGGCGGGATCTGCACCGGGCGGCCCTATGGCACTTATGACAATGTCGGGCTGGCCCGCGCGACGGGGATCGAGGCCGAAGCAGGCGCGCGGGTGGGTGAAGCGCTGACGTTCCGCGCTGCCTATAGCTATACCAGGACAACCAACCGTACCCCCGGCACCAGCAGATTGGGCAATGACCTTGCCCGCCGGCCCCGCAACGCGCTGACTGTTTCGGGCGATTGGCAGACGCCGCTGCATGATCTGACGCTGGGCGCTGATCTGCGCGTGGTTTCGGATAGCTTTGACAATGCCGCAAACACCCGCCGGCTTGATGGTTATGCGCTGGTTACGCTGCGGGCGAGCCTGCCGGTGACTGACAATTTCGAGCTGTTCGGGCGGATCGAGAATGTCGGTGACACCAGCTACCAGACCACTGCCGGATACGGCACGGCCGGCCGATCTGCCTATGCCGGGGTGAAGGCGCGGTTCTGATGCGCGGCGCGGCGATCTTGCTTGGTCTGGCACTGGCGGCTTGTTCGCCAGCGCCAGCCAGCAAGGCGCCGCGCCAGCACCCGGCATTTGTAAGCCTGAACCCTTGCACCGATGCCATTCTGGCCGAGGTGGCGGACCCGGCGCAGATCCTCGCCCTGTCGCATTACAGCCACGATGGCGCGTCCAGTTCGATGGATCTGGCCACCGCGCGGCGTTTTCGCAGCGTTAGCGGAACCGTGGAGGAAGTGTTGGCCTTGCAGCCAGACATCGTCATTTCGGGCAATTTCATGAGCCCCGCCACGGTCGGCGCGCTGGACCGGCTGCGGCTGCGGCTGGTGCAATTGCCGATTGCCTCGACCGTGGTACAGAGTGAAGCGCAAATTCGCGCATTGGCGCAGCTGGCCGGGCATCCTGAGCGCGGTGAGGCGCTGGTTTCCCGGATCGAAGCAGCACTGGCCGCCGCCGCGCCGCCCCCGGGCTCTGCACCGATCTCTGCGGTGGTGTGGCAATCAGGCGGGATGGTGCCCGGCGGCAATACCCTGATTGCCGAGCTGCTGGGCCGCACCGGCTTCACCAGCCTTAGCGTTGTGCGGGGGATGAAACAGGCCGATATCCTTCCGCTGGAAGCAATGCTCGCCGATCCGCCTGCAGTGATTCTGGCTGCGGGCAATGCGCGCGCTGATGAGGACCGGCTGCTGGATCATCCGGCGCTGACGGCGCTGAACGCCACCAAGCGCGCTCGGCTGGATCCATCGCTGTTGTGGTGCGGCGGGCCGACGATTATCCTTGCAGCGCAGCGGCTTAATAATGTGCGGCAAAGCTTGTGATCCGCCCCATCCCCCATCTGATCCTCGCCTTGCTGATCGCGGCGCCGCTATCGCTGCTGGCAGGCCGGGTGTGGATCGATCCGTTCCATCCTGTCACGCCCAATGCGACAATCATCCTGACCCAACTGCGCCTGCCGCGCGCGTTTCTGGCGCTGTTTCTGGGGGCAGGGCTGGGCGGGGCGGGGGCGGCGATGCAGGGCTATCTGCGCAATCCGCTGGCTGATCCCGGGCTGTTCGGGATTGCACCCGGCGCGGCGCTGGGCGCGGTGCTGAGTTTCTGGACCGGCTATTCCGCCGCGCCGTGGACGTTGCCACTCTTCTCACTGGCGGGGGCCGCTACGGCGATGGCGCTACTTGGGCTGATTGCCGGGCGCGCTGGCGGGATCGCGCTGTTCACGCTGGCCGGGATGATGATCGCCAGTCTGGCGGGTGCATTGATGAGCCTGGCGATCAGCCTGGCCCCCACGCCCTTTGCGATGAGCGAAATCGTCACCTGGCTGATGGGCGCGCTGACCGATCGCGGGTGGCACGAGGTCTGGATCGCCGCGCCCCTGACCCTGACGGGGCTGGTGCTGCTGCGCACAGCGGGGCGCGGGCTGGATGCGCTGACGCTGGGCGATGCGGCGGCCCGATCGCTGGGGATGGAGCCGCGCCGCCTGCAGGCGCTGATGATCGCAGGCGTTGGCCTGACCGTGGGTGCTGGCGTGGCAGTGGCCGGGATCATCGGCTTTGTCGGATTGATGGTGCCGCATTTTGTCCGCCCGTTCACCGATCGGCGGCCATCTGCGCTGATCGTGCCGAGTGCTCTTGCGGGCGCATTGCTGCTGCTGGTGGCTGATTGCCTGTGCCGGGTGCTGCCCACGGTCAGCGAACTTCGTCTGGGGATCGCGCTGTCATTGCTGGGCGCACCGTTTTTCCTGGTGCTGTTGCTGCGGATGCGCCGGGGATTGGTGTGATGCTGGCCGGCCATGAGCTTACTGTTGCAGGGCGGCTTGCGGGCATTTCCGCAACATTTCGCCCGGGTGAGATTACCGCGATTTGCGGCCCCAACGGGGCGGGCAAATCGACATTGCTGAGCTGTCTGGCCGGATTGATCGGGCTGGATATGGGTAGCGTCACGCTGGAGGGCGCACCGCTTGCCAAGCTTGCCCCGCGCGAACGGGCACGGCTGATCGGCTTTCTGCCGCAATCACCGGAAGTTGCATGGGATGTAACCACCCAGACGCTGATCGAGCTGGGCCGCCTGCCCTGGCAGGGCGCGCCATTGCAGCGCGCAGCCGCCAGTGCAGCAGAGGATGCAGCCGCGGTTTGCACCGCAATTGAGGTGATGGACCTGGCCGCGCTGCGCCGCCGGATTGTCACCACATTATCAGGCGGGGAACGGGCGCGGGCGCTGGTTGCTCGGGTGCTGGCAGGAAACCCGCGCTGGCTGCTGGCGGACGAGCCGCTCGCCAATCTTGATCTGGGGCATCAACTGGCGCTGCTCGGCACCTTGCGCGGATTGGCGCGCGAGCAAGGGCTTGGCGTGGTGCTGGTGCTGCATGATCTGGCGCAGGCGATGAACTTTGCCGATCGCGTGGTGGTGCTGGCCGGTGGCACCGTGCTGGCCGATGGCCCGCCGGAAGCGGCGCTGGCCGAGGAGGTGATCGCGGCTGGCTGGGGGGTCAAGGCCCGCTGGCTGGGCGAACCTGGGGCAAAGGCGCTTGCGGCGACAGGCTAAAGCCCGCCGCCGCTTAGGTTTATTTCAGTCCATTGGCCTTCAGCATCGGTTCGATGCTGGGATCGCGCCCGGTGAAGCCCTTGTACATCACCGCATAATCGCGGCTGTTACCCTGGCTCAGCACCATGTCGCGGAACCGCTGGCCATTGGCGCGGGTCATCCCGCCATTGTCAGTGAACCACTGGAACGCGTCATGATCCAGCATCTGGGTCCATGAATAGGCATAATAGCCCGCTGCATAACCGCCGCCCCAGATGTGGCGGAAATAGGTGGAGCGATAGCGCGGCGGCACCAGCCGGTACTCCAGGCCGCTGGCGGCAAGTGCCTGGCCCTCAAACGCATCGGCATCCTGCTTGCCCGCACTGGCGGGCAGGGCATGCCATTTCAGATCGAGCAGGGCTGCGGTAGTCGCCTCGCCCAGAGCATAGCCTTTGCCGAATTTGCTGGCCTTGCTGATCTTCGCCACCAGCGCGGCGGGCATTGGTGCGCCGGTTTTGTAATGCTTGGCGTAATTGGCGAAGACGCGCGGTTCGCTCATCCAGTTCTCATTGAACTGACTGGGAAATTCCACAAAATCGCGTGCGGTGCTTGAGCCCGAGATCGAAGGGTAGGTCTGGTTCGAGAGCATGCCATGCAGGGCATGACCGAACTCGTGGAACATGGTCTTCACATCGTCGGAAGTAACCAGCGCGGGTTGGCCGGGGGCAGGCTTGGTAAAGTTCTCGACGTTGAAAATCACCGGCTTGGTGCCGAGCAGTTTCGATTGGCCGACAAAGTTCGACATCCACGCGCCGCCCTGCTTGTTGTCGCGCTTCCACGGATCGAAATAGAACAGCGCCAGCTCGGTGCCATCATTGTCGAACACGGTGTAAACGCTGACATCGGGGTGATAGACCGGGATATCGCTGCGCTTCTTGAAGGTCAGCCCGTAAAGCTGGTTGGCGGCAAAGAACACGCCATCTTCAAGCACGCGGGTGATCTCGAAATAGGGTTTCACCTGCGTTTCATCGAGGGCGTATTTCTGCTTGCGGAGTTTTTCCGCATAGAAATCCCAATCCCACGGCTGGACGGCAAACTTGCCGCCGCTGCGATTGATCGTGGCGTTGATATCGGCTGCCTCGCGCCGCTCTGCCGCAGCCAGCGCGGGAACCAGCTGGCCTAGAAAATTCAGTGCATTGGCCGGGGTTTTTGCCATCTGATCGGTCATCGAATAGGTGGCATAATCAGGATAGCCCAGCAGCTGCGCCTTTTGCGCGCGGAGCAGGGCGATATCCTGGATCAGGCTGCGGGTATCATTGGCATCGCCGCGCACCGAACGGGTCCAGCTGGCATTGAACAGAGCCGCCCGCGTATCGCGATTGGTCAGCGAGGGGAGCAGCGGCTGCTGCGTGGTGTTCTGCAGCGGCAGGATATATTTACCTGCCAGGCCCCGGTCTGCCCCGGCCTTGGCCGCAGCGGCCATCGCGGCTTCATCCAGCCCGGCAAGCCTGGCCTTGCCATCCACCACCAGCGCGGCATCCTTGGTCCCGGCGGTCAGCTTTTGCCCGAATTCGGTCTGCAACGACGATAGCTTGCCGTTGATCGCGGTCAGCTGCACCTTGTCAGCAGCGACAAGCAGCGCACCGTTCTTGACGAAGCTATCATAGGTCAGCCCCAGCAGCCGGGCCTGATCCGGCGCGTAGCCGGCGGTGGCCGCATTATCGTGCAGCAGCTTGACCCGCGCGAACAGCTTTTCGTTAAGCGTGATCGAATCCTGCAGCGCCGCCAGCTTGGGTGACATTTCGCTATCGATCTTGTCGAGCGTGTCGTTGGTATTGGCTGCCGTCAGTGCGCCAAACACAGAATAGACCCGCGTCAGCATCTGGCCGGAACGTTCCATCGCCGCGATCGTGTTGGCAAAGGTCGGTGCTTCGGGGTTGCCGGCAATCGCATCGATCTCTGCCTGATTGATCGCGATGCCTTGTTCGATCGCGGGCTGGAAATCGCTGTCCTTGATCGCGGCAAAATCAGGCGCGTGGAACGGCAGGACGGAAGCCTCCGCAAAGATCCCGGTGCCGGTGGGGATCACCGGCGCATATGGCGCAGGGCTGGCGACAGGGGCAGGGGCTTCGGCCACGGCAGTCTCCTTGGCCGCGCAGCCCGCCAGAGCCAGCGCAGAGAGCGATACGCCAAAAGCGGCGCGTGAAAATTTGTGCATTGCTAGGTTCCTTACCAGATTTTCGCGCGGAGTTCGGGCGCGATATACATGCTGTCGCCAGGCTTGATGCCAAAGGCGGCATACCAGGCATCGACATTGCGGATCGGGCCAAGCACGCGAAAGCGCGCCGGACTGTGCGGATCGGTGGCCACCTGATTGCGCACGGCATCGGGCCGCTGCTTGGTTCGCCTGGCCTGGGCAAAGGACAGGAAGAGCCGCTGATCGCCGGTCAACCCATCGATTACCGCAGCATCCTTGCCGCCCAGCGATTTGTGATAGGCGGTAAGCGCCACTTCCAGCCCGGCAAAATCGGCGATATTCTCACCCATCGTCAATTCGGGATTGATGAAGGCACCGGGGGCGGCTTCGAACTTGGCATATTGCGCGCCAAAGATCTTGGCCTGCGCTTCAAACCGGGCGGCATCTTCGGGTGTCCACCAATCGTGCACTGCGCCGGTGGCATCGATCTTGCGGCCCTGATCGTCAAACCCGTGGGTGATCTCATGCCCGATCACCGCGCCAATTGCGCCATAATTGACCGCATCATCCGCCGCCAGATCAAAATTGGGCGCTTGCAGGAACGCGGCGGGGAAGACGATCTTGTTTTCAAGGCCGCCATTATAGGCGTTCACCGTCTGGGGGTTCATCCCCCACTTCTTCCGGTCAACCTTTCTGCCCAGATCCTGCTTATCGTAATCGGCGTTAAACCGCCCGGCGCGCTGGACGTTGCCATACAGATCTGCCCCATCGATCCGCAGCGCATCGTAATTGCGGAACTTGTCGGGATAGCCGACCATCACAGCCATCTTCTGGAGTTTTTCGAGCGCGGCGGCCTTGGTCGGGGCTGACATCCAGCTGTTGGTGTTGATCCGGTCTGCCATGGCAAGCTTGAGGTTGACCACCAGCGCTTCCATCTTGGTCTTGGCGGCAGCAGAGAAGTGGAGGCGGACATAGTCTTGCCCAACCAGCTCGCCCAGCGAGTTATCGACCAGCCCGACCGCGCGCTTCCAGCGCGGACGCAGTGCCGAAACGCCCGACAGCGTGCGGGTGAATTCGAACCGGCTGTCGACCATCGCCTTGGTCAGATAAGGCGCAGCCTGATCGGCAAGGTGGAACTGTTGCCACAGCTTCAGCGTGGCCAGCGGAGTGGCGGCATAAAGCTGCACAATATCGCGCACCGCGGTATTTTCGCCGACGATAATCCGCTTTTGCGCCGGGATCTTGGCGCCTGCCAGCAACTGCGCCCATTCAAAGCCGGGGGCATAACTGGCCAGCTGCGCGCTGGTCATCGGATTGTTGACCTTGCCGATGTCGCGGCGGTCAGCCACTTGCCAGCTCTTGCCGGCAATCGCGGTTTCAAACGCGACGATTGCGGTGGCGGCGCCAGCCGGATCGGGGTTGTCGGCATTGCGCATCGTGCGTTCGATATAGGCGCGATAGGCTTCGCGCTGCGGTTTGAACTGTTCGGTGAAGTAATATTCACGGTCTGGCAGACCGATCCCGCCCTGACCAAGGTAAAGCACGTTCATGGTTGGATCGAGCGTATCTGCGCCGACCCCGAAATCGATCAGCGAGATACCAAAGCCGCCATTGGTGCCGCCCATGAACCGGGCAAATTGTGCCCGGGTCTTGATCGCGGCAACCTTGGCCAGATCGGCCTTGAGCGGGGCTAGGCCCACCGCCTCAAGCTTCGCCTCATCCATGAAGCTGCTATAGAGTGTCCCATATTTGCTTCCTGCGGGACCACTGATCAACTGGCTGCGCAGCTGGTCCTGCACCCGGTCATTGATCTCGTTGCCGCTGCCGATCGAGGCCTTGTCTGCAGGGATCTCATTCTTCGCCAGCCAGCTGCCCGAGGCGTATTTTTCGAAATCTTCACCCGGCTGGACCGCCAGATCGCGATTGCCCAGATCTACACCCCAATCGCCGTAAACCGGTTTTGCCGCAGCAGGTGCAGCAACTGGCATCGTCATGGCCGGATGATCGCGGGCCATCGGCATCGGGGCGGGCGCTGGCGCGGATTGGGCGGCCAGCGGTGCAGCGCCAAGCGCCAATATGGCAACGGAAATCAGCAGGCTCGACTTCATGAAACACTCCGAGGAATAGCGCGCGCGAACCGGCTCTTGAACCAGCCGGCCTGTGCGTGGGATGAATGGCCGACGGGTCGGGCCACGGGGGGGTGAAGTCAATGTCGTTGGCAGAACTGGGATGGCGGTTGGTCGGGAGCAGAACGCCGGCCCATTCCTATTATTGCGCAATCCGCGTTTCCCTGTAGGCTGAAGGCGATTGCTCCGCCTTGATCGTGCAATTCACCACCTGAATTGCGCGCCATTTATGCGGTGATGGGGCTATTGCGATGAGGGGGCAGGCGGGGGCGGGCGTGACGGATTTTCGTTACAAGGCCTTTATCAGCTATAGCTGGGCCGATGCTGCCTGGGGCAAATGGCTGCATCACACGATCGAAACCTATCGCACGCCGCCCGCGCTGATCGGCAAGGAAACCGCAAGCGGAGCCGTCCCGGCCAAACTCCAGCCCCTGTTCAAGGACCGTGAGGAGGAGGCGGCTGGATCCAGCATTGGTGCGGCAGTAGAAGCTGCGCTGGGGGGCTCCGAATTCCTCATCGTGATCTGCTCGCCCAGATCGGCGCAGTCGCAATGGGTCAATCACGAAATCGCCTGGTTCAAAACTCACCGCGACCCGGCCAAGGTGCTGACGCTGATCGTCGATGGCGAACCGGGCAGCGCGGAGGCGGAGTGTTTTCCCAAAGCGCTGACTCACCGGATCGCGGCTGACCTTTCGATCACCGCCGATGCAGAGGATGCCCCGCTGGCCGCCGATGCGCGAAGCAGCGGCGATGGCAAGCGCGGGGCCAGGCTAAAGCTGGCCGCAGCGATGCTGGGCGTCGGGCTGGATGAGCTGGTTCGG
>JAYVKX010000368.1:0-5828 GCA_043768005.1 Novosphingobium sp.
CCGCTCGATCTGGAACGCAAGTTCGGGCTGATCGGCGGCGACATCATGCATGGCACGATGGGGATCGATCAGCTGTGGGCGGCGCGGCCAGTTTTGGGCCACGGCGACTATCGCGGGCCGATCAAGGGGCTGTATATGTGCGGTGCGGGCACCCATCCCGGCGGCGGCGTGACTGGCGCACCGGGGCACAATGCGGCGCATGCGATATTGGCTGACCGGCCGCTTATCCGGAAGCTTTTGCGGTCTTGACCGAACGGGTGAAGTAATAAAGCGGCAAGCCACACAGCATCAGCACGATGCCAAGTCCGCCTGCCTCGACCCCCGACCCATAAAGCACCCACAGCGAGAAGCCGATGCCGAGCACGGCCAGCACGCGCTTGCGCCCGATCATCAGCGCGGCCACGCAGACGCCAAGATAGAGCCAGATCGTCGCGGCGGTCGTCAGCCGCAGCATGAAATCGAGCAGGTTCGCGCCCGCGCCGGTCGCCCCCCCGATCATCAGCACGACCGCCAGCGCGCTGCCGAGGACCATTGGCCGGGCTGCGACATCGTGGCGATTGGTCGGCGCGATCCAGCCGGGCATGATCCCACTGCGCACTGCGGTCAGCGGCAGTTCGCCCTGCAGCAGCACCGCGCCGTTGACATAACCAATCCCGGCCACCGCAGTCAGCAGGGCGACCATGATCCCGGCTCCCGGCCCCCAGAACCGCTCGACGAACATGGCAACCGGCGCAGGACTCGCCTCCAGTTCACTGGCGGGCAGCGCGAGAATGATTCCCATGCAGACGACGATATAGAGCAGGATTGTCGCGCCCAACCCCAATAGGGTGGCGCGTACGACATTGCGTGCCGGATCGCGCACCCGCTCGGTCACCAGCGCTGCAGTTTCGAAGCTGAGCATGGCGAAAAAGGCAAGGTTGAGCGCCGATGTGAGCGAAGCGGCGGCGAACGGAGCGCGAGGAGACCTGTCAAACTGTTCGCCGTCACTCCACCCCAGCCAAGCTAGGATGATCACGACGGCGACTAGTGGCAGCAGCTTGAGCAGCGTGGTGATAACCTGGAACTGGCCCGCGCCGCGTGCGCCGCGCAGGTTCAGCAGCGTAATCGCTGTGGCGATTCCCACACCGCCCAGCGCCATCTGCAGCGGTGTGGCGGGCGGCCCCGGCAGGAGCGAGGAAAGATAGCTCGCCGCCGTCGTCGCGACGACGGCGGTACCGCACCACAGACTTATCCAATAGGACCACCCGATCAGCACCCCGGGGAGCGGCCCTAGCACTTCGCCGCAGATCGCGATCAGGCTTGGTTCCTCGGGCATAGCCTTGGTCAGGTCGGCGATCACCAGGCCAAGTGCCATGGCCCCAAGGCCGGCGACAATCCAGGCCACCAGCCCGGTCCAGCCGAACGGCGCCAGCTGTCCCGGAAGCACGAATATCCCCGCGCCGATCATCGTGCCGACCACCATGGCGGTTGCCGTCCAGATGCCAAATGGACGTTGCCCGGTTTGTTCGGTCATTGTATTTCCCCGTTGCTTTCAGCGAAGGGACCATGTTTTGCTGCGCCGCGCCAGTAAAACCGCCCGGCTGGCGCTTTGCGGCAAAACTGGTCTAGGATCGCAAAATGGCAACAGTCACAACCAACACCATTGGCCAAAGCTGGCTTGCCCGCCTTGGCCAATATCACCCGCGATTGATCGAAGCGGCGCTGGCGATGAATGAAAACCGGCTCCATGATGCCGAGCCGCTGCTGCGCGCACATCTGAAGGAAGATCCCTTCGATGTCGCGGCAATCCGTATGTTTGCGGAAGTTGCCGGGCGGATCGGGCGCTACAAGGATGCTGAGAATCTGCTGCGCCGCGCGGTGGACTTGTCCCCCGCCTTCACTGCGGCGCGGGCCAATCTGGCGCTGGTGCTGTACCGCCAGAACCGCGCCGAAGAGGCGATCGAGCAGCTTAACCAGGTCATGGCCGAAGAGCCGGACCATGCCGGCCACGCCAACCTCGCCGCCGCCGCCTTTGGCCGGATCGGGGATTATGCAGAGGCAATCGGGCTTTACGAAGCCGTATTGAAAGAAGCGCCAAACCAGCCACGGGTGTGGATGAGCTTTGGCCATATGCTCAAGACCGTCGGGCGGCAGGCAGACGGCGTGGCCGCCTATCGCCGCGCCATTGAGCTGATGCCGGAACTGGGCGAAGCTTGGTGGAGCCTGGCCAACCTCAAAACCGTGCGGTTCAGCGATGCGGATATCGCCGCGATGGAGGCCGCGCTGGCGCGCGGGAATATCGCCGATGAAGACCGGTTCCACCTCGATTTCGCGCTGGGCAAGGCGCTGGAGGATCGCCGGGAAACTGCCGCATCATTCGCGCATTATGTTGCTGGCAATGCCCGCCGCCGGTCATTGCTGCCCTATGATCCGCAAGACACCACCCGCTTTGTCGATAGCCTGATCGCCGCCGCGACACCGGAACTATTTGCATCGCGCGAAGGGCAGGGCTGTGATGCCAGTGATCCGATATTCATCCTCGGCATGCCGCGCGCCGGATCCACGCTGGTCGAGCAGATCCTTTCCAGCCATAGTCTGGTTGAAGGCACCAGCGAACTGCCCGATATCCCGGCACTGGCGTGGCGCGGCGGTACTTATCCGGCCAGTCTGCTCCCGCTGCAGGGTGAGGACTTGCGCAGGCTGGGCGCGGAATACCTCCAGCGCACGCGGATCCAGCGCAAGACCGAGCGGCCCTTGTTCATCGACAAGATGCCCAATAACTGGGCCCACGTCCCGTTCATCCGGCTGATCCTGCCCAGCGCCAAAATCATCGATGCGCGGCGTCATCCGCTGGGTTGCTGTTTTTCCAATTTCAAGCAGCATTTCGCCCGCGGCCAGCCGTTCAGCTATGGCCTGGAAGATATGGGCCGCTATTACCGCGATTATGTGCGGTTGATGGCGCATATCGATGCGGTCCAGCCGGGCCTGGTCCACCGGGTGATCTATGAAAACATGATCGATGATACCGAGGCCGAGGTGCGCAAATTGCTCGCCTTTTGCGGGCTGGAGTATGAGGCGGCATGCCTTGCCTTCCACGAAACCGAGCGGGCTGTGCGCACCGCCAGTTCCGAGCAGGTCCGTCAGCCAATTTTCCGTGAGGGGACAGAGGGCTGGAAGGCTTTCGCGCCATTCCTCGGTCCCTTGCGCGCGGCGCTGGGGCCAGTGCTGGAGGCCTATCCCGCGGCCCCGGATGCGTTGTAATTCTGCCACGCTAGCAGCGTCATCAGCAGAAATAATGTCACACTTGCTTGACGGCGAGGCATCCGGGAATCAGGGTATGCCAGTTATAAGGGTATAGGGGTCGTAAATGCGTCATACTGCTAGTCGCGCCATATTGGCCGCGCTGTTCGCTACTACTGCTATTGCGGCTGCTCCCGCGCTTGCGCAGGAAGCTCAGGCTGATGACGGCGCGGTTGATCCTGACACGATTGTGGTCACCGCGCAAAAGCGCAGTGAGAACCTGCAGAACGTTCCGATCAGCATCCAGGCGCTGGGCACGGCCAAGCTCGATCAGCTGAATATCACCGATTTCAAGGGCTACGCCCAGCAGCTGCCGTCGGTTTCATTCCAGGCGCTGGGCGGAACGCCGGGCACCAATGTCGTCTATATGCGCGGCGTCGCCTCGGGCGGGGACGGCAACCACTCGGGTACGCTGCCTTCGGTCGGCGTTTATCTAGATGAGCAGCCGGTGACCACCATCGGCGGCAACCTTGATGTCCATATCTATGACATCGCCCGGATCGAAAGCCTCTCAGGCCCGCAAGGCACGCTTTATGGCGCTTCGTCCGAAGCCGGTACGCTGCGCATCATCACCAACAAGCCCAGCACCAAGGGTTTTGAAGGCCGGGTCGATGGCGAGCTGAATACGGTTCATTCTGGCGGGGTTGGCGGCAAGCTGGAAGGCATGATCAATGCTCCGCTGTCCGATATGGCCGCGCTGCGCGTCGTCGGCTTCTATCAACGCGATGCCGGCTATATCGATAACGTGCCGGGAACGCGGACCTTCTGCGGCACCACGCTGTATGATGAAGAATCAGGCAGCGCGATCGGGTGTCTCAAGGACGGCCCCACGATGAACAACGCTGCTTTTGTAAAAAAGAACTACAATGAAACCGAAACATGGGGCGGCCGGGCCGCGTTGAAGGTTGATCTGGATGACAATTGGACGGTGACCCCTGCGGTTATCTATCAGGATACCCGCAGCAATGGCTCCTATGCCTATGATCCCAGCGTGGGTGACCTGCAAGTGCAGCACTTCTTCCCCGAATTCCGCAAGGACAAGTTCATCCAGGCGGCGCTGACCATCGAAGGCAAGCTGGGCAATTGGGATGTC
This sequence comes from Novosphingobium sp., assembly GCA_043768005.1. Lineage (GTDB taxonomy): Bacteria > Pseudomonadota > Alphaproteobacteria > Sphingomonadales > Sphingomonadaceae > Novosphingobium. Next base: position 4,373 of record JAYVKX010000368.1, read on the forward strand.
ACTTATGCCGGGGCCTATCTCGATCGCAAGACTTCGTCGTCAAGCGATTACACTGATTATTCAGAAGCTTATGACTCGCTGTATGAATCAGTTGGTGGCCTTGCTTATTACTTCGCTTATCGAAATGTCGCCGGTGACACGATCAATTCAAGCCAGAAGGTTCTGGGGACCGATCACTTCAAGAAGATGAGCCAGGAACTGCGCGTTGCCTCACCGGCATCCGATCGCTTCCGGGTGGTGGCAGGTGCATTCTATCAGCGCCAGACCAATGCAATTCACCAAGACTACCAGATCGCCAATCTCGCTCCGCTGCTGTCGGTCAATGGTCTGCCGGGTACGCTGTGGCTGACCCAGCAGAAGCGCGTCGACACGGACTATGCGATGTTCGGCGAATTGAGCTATGATCTGACTGACACGGTCACCTTCACTGCCGGCGGGCGCGCATTCATTTATGACAACTCGCTGATCGGCTTTTTCGGCTTCGGTCGGAACCCGGCGTATGTTCAAGGTGCAGAGGGTAATCCACCGCCCAACGCTGCATATTCCAGCCGCACCGGCGTTGCCGGCTGCTTCACTACCGCTGGAACCCGTCTGCGCGATGCGCAGCTGGCCGGACAAGCCAACACCACTCTGCTTCCGGCGGCAGTTGCTGGCGGCCCTTGCACCAATCTTGGGGTCTTCTCGAATGGCTCGATCGCCCCGGTCAAGGCCTCAGGCGCTGGCGGCACCTATCGCTTCAACCTGAACTGGAAACCGACCAGCGGCCTGTTGGTCTATGGCACGGTTTCACGTGGGTTCCGCCCGGGTGGTATCAACCGCCGCGCCGATGTGGCCCCGTATCAGCCCGATTATCTGCTCAACTACGAAATGGGCTGGAAGGCTACACTGGCTCCCGGCATTCGGCTTAACGGCGCGATCTATCGGCAGGAATGGAAGAAGTTCCAGTTCGCCTTCCTCGGCGCCAACAGCTTCACCGAGATCCACAACGGACCTGATGCCCGGATCCGCGGCGTGGAAATGGATTTGAACGTTAATCGCGGGCCGCTGTCGCTGACAGCGTCGGGGGCCTATACCGACGCCAGGACCACCCAGAACCTCTGTTCGATCGACGACCCGACTTACCTGTGCACCGGACTAGATGCGTCGGATCGTCCGGTCCTGATTACCGCACCAAAGGGCACGCGTCTGCCGATCACCCCGCGCTGGAAATTTGCCGGCACGCTGCGCTACACCGCAGATATGGGTACGGCGAAGGTTTATGGTCAGGTCAACGCGGCGTACCAAAGCCGGATATCAAGCGATATCCGCAAGAATATCTATAAAGTTTATCCGAACACCGACATCATCAATCCCGCACAGGAACTTGGCATGCTAAAAGCATTCACCACGGTCAACCTTGCGGCGGGTGCGGACCTGGACAAGTTCAACCTTGAACTGTTCGTTTCCAACCTGTTCG
>JAYVKX010000369.1:0-4930 GCA_043768005.1 Novosphingobium sp.
ACCGGGCTGCGGTCCGCGCCATTCGGGCCGCAGATCGTGCACGCCGCTAGCGCCATCGATCATCGGCGGGGGGAGCGATTGCTGCGGATCATGCGCGAAGGCCGGCGCGGCCAGCATCAGGCAAGCGGCAAGCGCAGTCGCGCTGATCAAGAGAGGACGAAGGTGGCGCATGAAATTCCCCAAGGACTTCCGGGAGAGTCCCGGCGTTAAAGTGGAATTTAGCATCGCAAGCCGCACAATACCAAGGCGCGGGGGCAGCTGGTTCGGCGTTGTCCCGTTTCGGTTCAGATTGCTGCAGCGATTGCTGCAGCCAGCGCCTCGATCCCGGCGGCGTCTTCGGGATCGAACCGCGCCAGCTCCGGACTGTCGAGATCAATCACCGCGATCACCGCGCCATCCCGCACCACCGGCACCACCAGTTCAGCGCGGCTGTCGCCATCGCAGGCGATATGCCCGGGAAATGCCAGAACATTGCGGACCAGCTGGGTTTCGCCGGTACCCGCAGCTGTGCCGCAGACCCCTTGGCCAAAGGCGATGCGGATGCAGGCGGGCTTGCCGATGAACGGCCCCAGCACCAGCACACCATCCACCACGCGATAGAATCCTGCCCAGTTGAGCCGGGGGACATAGTGCCAGATCAGCGCGGCCAAATTGGCCATATTGGCCACGATATCCGGTTCATCGGCGGTAAGCGCGCGGGCGGCATCCACCAGTTCTTGGTAAAGCTGCGGCTTGGGCTGATCGGCGTTGGGGGCAAATTCGTACATGATGCGCAGCTTAGCCCAACCGCCGCTTGCCGCCTAGCGGGCTTGCGATTACGATTGCGGCTATGTCGACCAAACGCAAAACGCTCATCGCCCTTGCCGCGCTCTTGTTGGTGCTGGGGCTGTTCATCATCTGGATCTGGCGCGGAACCCCGGCGCAGCACACACTCGATCAGCTTTCGGGCAAGGATCCGGTTCTGGTCGAGCCCCAGCCCGAACAGATCCCCAGCGTCGCGGTGGCCAGATCGGTGGGCTGGACGGCAAATGAGGCACCGGTGGCGACGCCAGGCCTGACGGCCTCACGGTTTGCCGAAGGGCTGGATCATCCGCGCGTGATGCTGACGCTGCCCAATGGCGATGTGCTGGTGGCAGAAGCCAATGCACCCAAGGGTAATATGGGCGGCGGGCTGGTCGGCATGATCGCTGGAGTGCTGATGAAGCGCGCCGGGGCCGTAGGTGTGTCGCCCGATGCGCTGATTCTGCTGCGCGACAGTGATGGCGATGGCAGGGCCGAGGCCCGGTATACGCTGCGCACGGGGGACGGCCTCGCATCGCCCTCGGGCCTCGCCTGGGCCGAGGGCAAGCTTTACGTCGCCAATCACGATGCGGTGCAGCGTTTTGATTATGCGTTGGGCGAAACCGCGCTGTCCGGCGCGCCCAAAAAGCTGATGGACCTGCCCGGCGGCGGGAATCACTGGATGCGCAATCTGCTGCTCAGCCCTGATGGCAAGGAGCTGTATGTCGCGGTCGGCTCATCCTCCAATATTGCCGAAAACGGGATGGCCGCCGAAATTGGCCGCGCCGCGATCTGGCAGCTCGATCTGGCCTCAGGCCGCGCCCGGCAATTTGCCGGCGGGATGCGCAATCCCAATGGGCTGGCCTGGAATCCCTCAACGGGCGAGCTGTGGTCGGTGGTCAATGAGCGCGATCAGCTGGGCCCGGATCTGGTCCCAGATTATTTGACCAACGTGCCGGTTGGCGCGCATTATGGCTGGCCGTGGGTCTATTGGAAGACGCATGAAGATGATCGCGTGATCGCCGCAGCCCCCGATTATTTCGATGATTACGTCCGCAAGCCCGAATACGCGCTGGGCGCGCATGTCGCGCCGCTGGGGCTGGTGTTTGCCAGCGGCGGCCACCGGCTGGGCGCGGCCTTTGTCAATGGCGCGTTCATCGCCCGGCACGGCTCATGGAACCGCCATCCGCTGTCGGGCTATGATGTGGTCTTCGTGAAGTTCGATGCCAATGGCAACCCGCAGGGCCTGCCGGTGCCGGTGCTGACCGGCTTCCTCAACGGCACGGGCGATACGCATGGCCGCCCGACCTGGCTGGCGTTTGACCGGGGCGGGGCGCTGTTGGTCAGCGATGATACGGCGGGGATTATCTGGCGGGTAATCGCGCCGGGCGCTGCGCCGTCTGCCTCACCCAGACCGGTGGTGGTGTCGCGGATGAAGCCCCAGCGCGAGATTTCGGCCGATCCTTCGGCGCGGACTTCGGCCAGCTTCAAACCCGATACGCAGGTGAATCAGTAGAGCGGCTGGCCAGCGCGCCCGGCCAGTTCGGTAACGAATTGCCAGGCGACCCGGCCTGATCGCGCGCCGCGCCGTTTGGACCATTCCAGCGCTTCGCTTGGAGCCCAATCGATGCCATGCGCGGTGCAATAGCCCGCAACAATGGCCAGATAATCGTCCTGCGAACAGGCGTGGAAGCCCACCGACAGCCCGAAGCGATCGGCCAGCGCGAGCCGGTCATCCACCGCATCGCGCGGGTTCAGGGGATCATCCTGTTCGGTGGCATGGCGCGGCACAATCGCGCGGCGATTGGAAGTGACGGCAAGACGGACATTGCCCGGCCGCGCCTCTACCCCGCCTTCCAGCCATGAGCGCAAGGCGCGCGGCCCGCTGCTATCCCCCTCTTCAAACCCAAGATCATCGATGAACACCAGGAAGTGGCGCGCTTGCCCGGCCAGCGCGCCGAACAGCGCGGGGAGTGAGGGCAGTGCCCCTGGCGCGACCTGGACCAGCGCGATCCGCGCCTCGGTGCGCGCTTGCGCCGCTGCCACACTGGCGCGCAGCAGCACCGATTTGCCCATGCCCCGCGCGCCCCACAGCAGCATGTCATGCGCGGCGTGGCCTGCACCGAGCCGCGCGACATTGGCGGTGACGATGGCTTTTTGCGCTTCGATCCCGCGCAGCAGATCAAGCGGCGGGGCGATGATCCGGTCAACCGCCCGCGCTGCCCCATCCCAGACATAGGCGGGCGCAGCGGACCAATCAGTTGCAGCGGGAGACGCCGGGCTCAGTCGCTCGAGCGCGGCTGCAATCCGGGCCAGCGGCTCGCCCTGATCGCTCATCCCGCCAGCATCTCGGCATCCAGCGCATAGAGCAGCGCCGCCCCGGCGGTGGCCGCAGCCTTGTGGCCCAGCGCCTCGGGCACGAGATGCTCCAGGAAATAACGCGCGATCACCGGCTTGGCCGCAGCTTGCCCTGGCGAGCCTTCACCCGCTGCCGCCGCGCGCGATTGACGCAGTAGCTGCCAACCCGCGACCGCGACGGCGCACATTGTAAGATAGGGCACGCTGCCTGCCAGCCGATCATCCAGGCTGGCATCGCGCAGCATCCACGCCCCGATCGCGGCGCATTCCCGCGCCAGCACCGCCAGCGTCGGCGCGTCCTTAGCATCGTTGGCGATCTCGTGCATCAAAGCGGCCAGCACCCCGCCGTTTTCATAGCCGAGCTTGCGGGTGACAAGGTCTGCGGCCTGGATCCCGTTGGTCCCTTCATAGATCGGCGCGATCCGCGCATCGCGGTAATGCTGCGCGGCCCCGGTTTCCTCGATGAAACCCATCCCGCCGTGGATCTGCACCCCAAGGCTGGCCACTTCGCAGCCCACATCGGTGCCCCAGGCCTTGATCAGCGGAACCAGCAGATCGGCGCGGACCTGCGCGCCTTCCACCCCCAAAGCGCCGCGATCAACCTGGCCCGTGGTGTAATAAAGCAAAGCCCGCGCGCCTTCGGTCAGGGCACGCATCCGAATGATTGTGCGGCGTACATCGGGATGTTCGATGATCGCCACCGGGGTTTTGTCAGGCGAGCCCGCGCGGGCCGACTGGATCCGTTCGCGCGCATACCACTGCGCCGCCTGCAACGCCCGCTCGGCAATCTGGACGCCCTGATTGCCGACATTGATCCGGGCCGAGTTCATCATCGTGAACATGGCTTTGATGCCCTCGTTCTCGTGCCCGATCAGCTCGCCGATACATTCATCATTGTCGCCAAAGCTCATCACGCAGGTCGGCGATGCGTTGATCCCCAGCTTATGCTCGATCCCGGCGCAGCGCAGATCATTGCGTGCGCCCAGCGATCCATCGGCGGTGACATGGTATTTGGGGACGATAAACAGCGAAATGCCGCGCGTTCCCGCGGGCGCGCCCGGGGTGCGGGCCAGCACCAGATGCACGATATTGCTTGCCAGATCATGCTCACCCCAGGTGATGAAGATCTTGGTGCCGCGGATCCGGTAGCTGCCGGCATGCGGCCCTGCGGCAATCGGTGCTGCACTCGTGCGCAGCGCGCCGACATCGCTGCCCGCTTGCGGCTCGGTCAAATTCATCGTGCCCGACCATTCGCCGCTGATCAGTTTGGGCAGATAGAGCGCCTTCTGGGCGGCGCTGCCGTGATGGTGCAGCGATTCGATCGCGCCCACCGTCAACATCGGCAGCAGGGTGAAGGCCATATTGGCCGCACCCAGATTTTCGATGACATTGGCCGCCAATGTGAACGGCATCCCCTGTCCGCCAAATTCCTCCGCGCCCGAGATCGCGTTCCAGCCTTGCGCGATATAGGCGCGATAGGCCTCGGCAAAGCCGGCGGGCAGGGTGACTGTGTCATTGGCCAAAGTCGCGCCCTGCTGATCGCCGATCCGGTTGAGCGGGGCGAATTCACCAGCGGCAAACGCGCCGATCCCCTCGACAATCGCCTGGGTCATATCCGCGCTGGCGGCGGCAAACCGGTCATGCGCGGCGATCGCTTCGATCCCGGCGTTGATCCGGATGGCAAAGACCTGATCGGCAGTGGGGGCGGTATATTCCATGGCGTTATCGCGCTTTCCCTTGGCTTGGATGGAAACCGCCTATAGCGCAGCGCAATGTCCGACAAGCATGAACC
>JAYVKX010000370.1:0-2622 GCA_043768005.1 Novosphingobium sp.
GTGCTGTATAATCATGATGACCGCGCGGCGCAGTTGGCGATCCCGTTGCTAGCGGCTGAGGGGCTGATTGTTGGCGATCAGCAGCCCTATTCGGGCCGGTTGCTCAATGCGACGATGAACCGCCATGCTGAAGACGAAGGGCGGCCTTATCTTGGCATCGAGATCCGCCAGGATCAGATCGAAACCACCGCGCAGCAGGCGGAATGGGCCGAAAGGCTAGGCCGGGTTTGTAACAGGGTTGCGCTTGCCCTCTCCTGAAGGCAGGAGATATTGCGTAATTACGTCAAAAGGACAAACAAAATGACCGCGCGTTTCGACAAGTCACGCCTGCCCAGCCGCTATGTCTCGGTCGGGCCAGAGCGTGCCCCCCAGCGCAGCTATTACTATGCCATGGGCATGACTGAGGAAGAGATTGCCCGGCCGTTTGTCGCCGTGGTCTCCGCCGGGAATGACAGCGCGCCGTGCAATACCGCACTGGATTTTCAGGCGAATATCTGTCGCGATGGGGTGGTGCAGGGCGGTGGAACCCCGCGCCGGTTCAACACGATCACCGTGACCGATGGGATCGCGATGGGCCATCAGGGCATGAAAAGCTCGCTGGTCAGCCGTGAGGTGATCGCGGATTCGATCGAGCTTTCGGTGCGCGGGCACTGTTATGATGCGATTGTCGGCTTTGCTGGCTGCGACAAGAGCCTGCCGGGCATGATGATGGCGATGCTTCGGCTAAACGTCCCGTCGATCTTCGTCTATGGCGGCTCGATCCTCCCGGGACGGTTTCAGGACCGTGATTTGACCGTCCAGGATGTGTTTGAGGCTGTCGGGCGCTTTTCGGCCGGTACTTGCCCGCTGGGCGAGCTGACCGCGATCGAAAAAGCGGCGTGCCCCGGCCACGGTGCTTGCGGCGGGCAATATACCGCCAACACCATGGCTTGCGTGGCCGAGGCGATCGGTCTTTCTCTGCCAAACAGCAATATGGCTCCGGCTCCTTATAAATCACGTGAGGAAGTGGCGATTGCGGCGGGGAACCAGGTGATGAACCTGATCGAACATAATATCCGCCCGCGCGATATCTGCACCCGCGCCGCGTTTGAGAATGCCGCCCGCGTTGTCGCAGCCACTGGCGGATCGACCAATGGCGCGCTGCATCTGCCCGCCATGGCGCATGAATGCGGGATCGAATTTGATCTGTTCGATGTAGCAGAAATATTCAAATCAACACCTTACATTGCTGATCTCAAGCCCGGTGGTAACTATGTTGCCAAAGACATGTATGATGCCGGCGGGATCTATATGGCTATGAAAACGCTGCTGGATGGCGGCTTCCTCGATCCCAATCCGCTCACCGTCACCGGCAAGACGCTGGGCGAGAATATCGAGGAGATCACCTGGAACCCCGATCAAAAGGTGATCTACGACGTGAAAACGCCGCTCAGCCCCACCGGCGGCGTGGTGGGGCTGCGCGGCTCGCTCGCGCCTGATGGCGCGATCGTCAAGGTTGCGGGCATGCAGCGGCTCGCGTTTCGTGGCCCGGCCCAGGTGTTCGAATGCGAGGAAGACGCCTATGCGGCGGTTGAAGCGCGCGGGATCAAGGAAGGCAGCGTGATCGTGATCCGCAACGAAGGCCCCAAGGGTGGCCCTGGCATGCGCGAAATGCTGGCGACCACGGCGGCGCTTTACGGGCAGGGCATGGGCGAAAGCGTTGCGCTGATCACCGATGGGCGCTTTTCGGGCGCGACACGGGGCTTCTGCATCGGCCATGTCGGGCCGGAAGCGGCGGAAGGCGGCCCGATCGCGCTGGTGGTCGAGGGTGATATGATCGCCATCGATGCCGAGGCGGGGACGATCGAGCTGGAAGTGGACGAGGCCGCGCTGGCGGAGCGCCGCAAAGGCTGGAAGCCGCGCGGGCATGATTACAATTCCGGCGCGCTGTGGCGTTATGCCCAGAATGTTGGTCCCGCCTGGCAAGGCGCGGTGACTCATCCCGGAGCCAAGGCCGAAACGCATGTCTTTGCGGATATCTGATAGCTTCCTGCTGGTCGCAGCGGCGCTGGCGAGCTGTTCCAGCCCCGCGCCCAAAGTGGCCGAAGGCGGGGAGCATATCGCTTGCGCGCTGGGCGGAGCGAACCAGTTCGCGCCCGATTGCGCGGTGGAACGCGCCTGGCAGGATGGCGCACTGGTGCTGATCGTGCGCCATCCGGATGGCGCATTCCGCCGGTTTGATGTGCTGGGTGGCGGCAAGGGACTGGCGCTGGCAGACGGCGCAGAGGTGGCGCAGCTAAAGCTGGCGGGCGCTGAGCTGGAGGTGACGGTCGGCCCCGATCGCTACCGCTTCCCGGTTACGACCAAGCGTGATGCCGCACAGCAATAGCCAGATCCTCAGCGCGGGTCAGATGCGTGCCGCTGAAGCGGGGCTGATTGTGGGCGGCAGATCGGTTGATGCTTTGATGCACAGTGCCGGGAACGGAGCAGCAGCGTGGATCTGGCGAATTGCCGCGCATCGCGCCGTCACCGTGCTGTGCGGTCCCGGCAACAACGGCGGCGATGGCTATGTAATTGCCGAGGCGCTGCGGGCACGGGGCGGCAAGGTGGCGGTGGTTGCCGCGAGCGATCCAAAAACCGATG
>JAYVKX010000371.1:0-2767 GCA_043768005.1 Novosphingobium sp.
AGATATGCGCGTCATCCTGGGTAAACTGACGAACCCGCATCAGCCCGTGCAGCGCGCCATGCGGCTCGTTGCGGTGGCAGCAGCCAAACTCGGCCATCCTGATCGGCAGCTCGCGGTAGCTGGTGATGCCCTGGCGGAAAATCAGCACATGCGCCGGGCAGTTCATCGGCTTGATCGCCATGAGATCAGCCTCACCGCTCAGCACCGGACCATCGTCCTCGCCGCTCGGGATTTCGTCCGGCACCACGAACATGTTTTCGCGGTATTTGCCCCAGTGACCGCTCTGCTCCCATTGCTTCGCATCCATGATCTGCGGGGTTTTCACCTCGACATAACCCGCCGCATCCAGCCGGCGGCGCATATAAGCCTCAAGGCAGCGCCAGATCATATAGCCCTTGGGATGCCAGAAAATACTGCCATGGGCTTCGGGCTGAAGGTGGAACAAATCCATCTCCTGACCCAGCTTGCGATGATCGCGCTTGGCCGCTTCTTCGAGCCTGACCAGATGCGCTTCAAGTTGCTTTTTATTGAGCCAGCCGGTGCCGTAGATGCGGCTGAGCATCGCGTTGTTCTGATCGCCGCGCCAGTAAGCACCCGAAACCCGGGTCAGCTTGAAAGCGGCGGGATCGAGCTTGCCGGTGGAGGGCAGATGCGGACCCTTGCACATATCAAGCCAGTCCGAACCAGACCAATAGACAGTCAGTTCTTCGCCCTCGGGTAATTCGGCGGCCCATTCGGCCTTGAAGCTCTCGCCCTGTTCGCGCCACCGCGCGACCAGCGCCTCACGGCTCCATACTTCGCGGACCAGCACCTTGTCGGCGGCGATGATCCGGCGCATCTCGGCCTCGATTACGGGCAGATCTTCGTCGGTGAACTGGCGATCTTTGCCATCGACTTTCGGGGGCGCGAAATCATAGTAGAAGCCATCGTCGGTCGACGGGCCAAAGGTGATCTGTGTGCCGGGGAACAGCGCCTGCACGGCTTCTGCCAGCACATGGGCGAAATCATGCCGGGCCAGATCAAGCGCATCCGCCTCGTCGCGCGAAGTTACCAGCGCAAGCGCAGCATCGCCGGTAAACGGCCGGGTCAGATCAGCCAGCTCACCATCGATCCGCGCGGCCAGCGCCGCCTTGGCAAGACCAGGGCCGATCGCGGCGGCGACGTCTGCCGGAGTCGAACCCAGCGGCATTTCGCGGATGGAACCATCGGGCAGGCTGATTTTGATCATTTCGGACATGACCGTGCCCTAGTGCAGCGACGCGCTCGCTTCAAGCCGTGCTCGCGACAGCCACTGGGTTAGCAGCCAGCCGCAGCTCATCGCGATGAACGGCATCGCCGGGAAATGAAACCGCGACTGGCCCGAGAAAACCAGCGAGATCACGGTGGGATAGGCTGCGATACCATAGGGCAGCAGCCACCATCCAGCGAGGGCTTCGCCGCGTCGCAAGCGCCCGCGCACCATCAGTGGCGCGGCCACAACAAACCCCAGCAACAGCACCAGATACCAAGCCTGATTGACGATCCGCGCCGCGCGGAACAACGCGGCATGGGCAGGATAAGCCGCCGCGCCGCGCTCGTAAGACCACATCGCCTCGCCATCCGGGCCCCACAGACGCAGGAGCTTGAGCGGCATAAGCTGGATAAAGCGCCCCGGATTGGCCCTGATCCATTCGATCCCCAGCCGCTTGGCCTCGGCATCATATCCAAGCTCGGTAAGACCAATTCGCGCATCGAGCGATTTGACCAAGGGATCCTGCGGGGTGAAACCACCATCGGCGCTATCATTATTGCCGGTCAGCAAGGTGATTCCGCCATTGGTGGATACCGCCACCCATGCGCCCAGTTCGCGGTGATTGCGCAATGCCCAGGGAGCGATGACCAGTGCAGCGACGGCGAGAACCAGCGCTATCCGCGCCGCAGCACCCGGGATCTCCCGCCACACGCTGGGCGCCTGCAGCGCGCCGATCCCCAGCACCAGCGGCACGACGATCAGCGTCTGCGCCTTGACCAGCGTCGCCGCGCCCATCACCGCACCAGCCGCGATCAGCCCCAGCCAGCCGGGCCGCGTGATCAGCAACCAGCAGGCTGCCAGCAGCAGCATGGTATAAAACACCTCGGTCAATGCCAGCGGCACATAGGCGGCATTATTGGGATAGAGTGCCAGCAACAGCAGCCCAAGCCGGGCCGCCAGCTCAGATCCTGCAACCCGCCGCCCCAGATCAAGCACCAACCAGCCCGACAGCGCCGCACAGGCCAGATTGAACAAACCGACAACCGCCACCGATGCGCCCAAGCCACGGAACGCCGCGCTTAGCGCCATCGGCCAGCCCGGCGGCCAATAGGCGGTCGTCAGCCCGCTGTTGCCAAGATAACCCCGGCCTTCCGCCAGACCGACCGCGCGGGTGAAATAGAAATTAGCATCAGAGGTTGGCATGATATCGAACAGGATCAGCAGTGCGCGCGGCACCAGATAGGCCGCGCCAAGCAGCAGCAGCGCGCTGCGCGAGCGCTGGAACCAGACCAGTACCCCGGCCATCTAGCGTTCAAACCGGCTCATATTTGCGCTGGCCGGCCAGCACGTTCATGCGCTTGACCCCGGTCAGCGTCGTGGAACGCTGGCGCACGGTGGACAGGAAGCGGAACTCACCGCTCGCACTGTTCGGCGTCAACTCCACCGTCAGATAGCCGCGCTGCGCCGTATCGCACCATTTGAGCTGCTGGTTACGTGCAACCACATCGGCACCCAGCCGATCGGATTTGACCCAGC
>JAYVKX010000372.1:0-2065 GCA_043768005.1 Novosphingobium sp.
CCCAGGATCACTGCCTCGGCCCCGGAATCGACCAGCCGGGCGATAACCCCGCGATAGGCGGCGCGCGATTCCGGGCGCACCACGCCGGCGACCAGCTCATCATAGATAATGCGGTGCACCGCTGCGCGGTCTTTGGCTTCTGGCACAAGCACCTCAAGGCCATGGCGCTGGGCCAGCCGATCCTTGTAAAAGCCCTGCTCCATGGTGAAGGCCGTGCCCAGCAAGGCCACCGTCCTGAGCCCCGCTGCGCGCACTGCCGCGCCGGTGGGATCGGCAATATGCAACAATGGCAGGCCCGCCGCCGCTTCAACCGCATCGGCCATGCGGTGCATGGTGTTGGTGCAGATCATCAGCGCTTCCGCCCCGGCCCCGGCCAGCCGCTGGGCGGCATCAATCATCAGCGCTTCCAGCCGGTCCCAATCGCCAGCGCGCTGCAAGGCCTCGATCTCGGAAAAATCGAATGACCACAGCAGGCACTTGGCTGAAGCGGTGGGCCCGCGCGCATCGCGCACCCCCTGGTTGATCAGGCGGTAATAGTGCGCCGAACTTTCCCAGCTCATCCCGCCGATCAAGCCCAAGGTTTTCACGGCAGCCGCCGATAGCGAAAATACCAGACCTCGTGCCCGTAAACCGTGCGCGCCTTGTGCTCATAGCGGGTTTCGGGCCAGCCGCCGGGGCGGTTCTGGAAGTCCTGCGGGCCTGCAATCAGCCACTCGAACTGCTCGCGGTGGCGGCGCATGACCGACAGCGCATGGCGGACATAGATCGCGTGATCGGTGCCAAAGCGAAATTCGCCGCCGGGCTTAAGTTTGGCCGCGAACAGATCGAGCGGGCCATCGTTCATCATCCGCCGCTTGGCGTGGCGCGCCTTGGGCCAGGGATCGGGGTGCAGCAGGTAAAGGAACGAAAGCGATCCATCGGGAATGCGCCGCAGCACTTCCAGCGCGTCGCCGTGATGGATCCGCACGTTGGCCAGCGGCGGGTGTGCGCCGTTGTCGCCGTCGATATGGGTCAACGCCTGCGCGACGCCGTTAAGGAACGGTTCGGCCCCGATGAACCCGTGATCAGGCAGCATGTCCGCCCGCGCCGCCATATGCTCGCCCCCGCCAAAGCCGATTTCGAAATGCAGCGGGCGGCTATCGCCGAACAGCACTTCGGCGGTAATCAGGCCTTCTGCGGGCATAGCAATTCGCGGCAGCAGTGTATCGACCAGCCCCTGCTGCCCGGCGCGCAAAGCCTTGCCTTTCGAGCGGCCATAAAGGCGGTTGATCGTGGTTGGATCGCCGGGTTTGTGCGCTGTCATGACTTGCGGCGTTGGCAGGGCTGCCAGGCAAGGTCAATCGCAGTGGAGTGGAACCGCGACCCGCGTTGCGGGTTTGAAGCAAATCCCTGCCTGGCCCATCGCCTGCTGCGGCCAGCGATCATTGATAAGGAAATTCACAGATGGATTCTACCCAAACTGCGCTCGAAACCCTGATCGATACCGTGTATGATTCGGTTGAGGGTTATCAGAAGGCGGCCGACCTCGCCAAAACGCCTGCACTGAAGCAAGCGCTGGCAGGGCAGTCCGCCAAGCGTAAGCAAACGCTGGATATGCTCAATGCCGAATTGGTTCGCCTCGGCGGCGATCTGGTCACCAAGGGCACCATGACCGGCGGATTGCACCGCTTGTGGCTCGATCTGACCGCACTGTTCGAAAGCGGTGACGAAGCCGCTGTCGAGCGGGTCGAAGAGGGCGAAGAATACCTCGCCAAAAAGTTCGAGGAAGTGCTCGAGCATACCGATCTTGACCGGACCACGCGGGCAGTGATCGAAGCGGCGCACGCCGAAGTGCGTGACGGTGCTCGCTTCACCGCGCAACTCGACCAGCAATACGACTAAGTCTGCTGCGCTATTTGCAAAAAGGGCCGGGTGCATCCAGCGCCCGGCCCATTTTGTTTGTCAGAGATTGTCAGGCGTCAGGCGGCCTGCGCCTCTCCGCCCGGATCGCGCAGCACGTGAGCGAGTCTCCGAGTTAGTATGTGTCCACCCCCGGCAACTGTTTTCCTACACCGCCGCCGCCTGA
>JAYVKX010000373.1:0-2723 GCA_043768005.1 Novosphingobium sp.
TGGGCGGCATCGCGAAGGGCTTTGCAGTTGACCGTGCCGTCGAGACGCTTGTCGCTGCGGGCGTGAGGACCGGCCTCGTCAACGCCGGAGGTGATCTTCGCATGTTCGGTGACAGGGACTGGCCGATCCAGCTTCGCGATGCTGACGATGTGGTCCGTCAGGGGCTGACCGCGCGTGACTGTGCCGTTGCCAGCTCCGCGAACCTGCTCAACCGCCGAAGCAACCGGGGGCGTTTGTCCGGGCCTCATATCGGCCGGAACGGTGCTCCGGTTATCGTTGATCATCGCATCACCGTCATCGCGGAATTGTGCATCGTTGCGGATGCGATGACAAAGGTTGCGATGGTCGATCCGAGCCTCGCGGACACCATCCTCGCCGCGCATAATGGCTATGTCCTGTGCGAGCCGCCATTGGCCGGTGTGGCATGATGTCGCACAGAAAAACCGCAAAACTCGCCTCTTGGCAAATCTGGCTGCTGACGCTGAGCGGCGGTAGTCTCTGGCTGAGCGGTTCCGCCTGGCTGCTACTCCATTACTTCGGACAGACTCAGGGCGAGTTCGGGTCCGAGATGAACCCGCTCGAACCGTGGATGATGAAGCTCCACGGTCTAGTGCTGATCCCGGCTCTGCTCGGCATTGGCGGTATGTTTGTTGCGCACATACCCAAGGGCTGGACTCATCCACACCAGCGTATTGCTGGAATTGCACTCTGCGCTTTGCTCGGCGTGCTGATCGTAAGCGGGTATATGCTCTACTATGTAGGAGATGAAGCCCTGCGAAACTGGACTAGCATCGCGCACTGGTCTTTCGGGCTTGGTCTGCCAGTCATATTCGTGTGGCATTACGTCAACGGAATGCGTGCCCGGCGGCGACCTTCACGAAAGATCGATTAACGCCCCCAACTTTCCGGCAAGTTGGCACCTTTTGCTGCCGGGGCAGGAGGTCGGTGACCTAGCCTTATGGCCCGTCACACAATTTTTCGCAGCCCATCCATTGGGACGGACCAAGCCCGATTGCCCTGGCAACCATGCTCCATTGGCGCGGCGGCTTGTGTCCGCCGCGCCAATGCGCGAAGGCATATGGATATTTACGGGTATAGATATGGATATGCCCATCACTACCACCTCGCTTGCGATCACGCCCCAAATGCTCTCGCTGATCGCCGAGATCGACGAGTTTAAGGGCGCGTGGCGCGCCCTGGGGACGCTTGCGCCTGATCGCCTGTCGGCGCTGAGGCGCGTGGCGACTATAGAAAGTATCGGCTCCTCGACGCGAATCGAGGGGAGTAAGCTGTCGGACAGCGATGTTGAGCGGCTGCTTTCCAATATCGAAATCCGCCACTTCGCCACCCGCGACGAGCAGGAAGTGGCGGGATACGCCGCGATTGATGACGGAATTGGTCGAATGGGTGAACGAGGCGCTGGATCAGAAGCAGTTTCACCCACTCCTCGTCACCGCGATATTCATCGTCGTCTTTCTCGAAATCCATCCGTTTCAGGATGGCAATGGCCGCTTGTCGCGGGTGCTGACCACCTTGCTCTTGCTGCGCAGCGGTTATGCCTATGTGCCGTATTCCTCACTCGAAAGCGTGATCGAGGCGAGCAAGGAAGGCTATTATCTGGGGCTGCGTCAGACGCAGGGGACAATTCGCAGCGAAGCGCCAGCTTGGGAGCCGTGGATCATCTATTTCCTCCAGTCGCTCCGGCAGCAAAAGACCCGCCTTGAGGCGAAGATCACCCGTGAGCGATTGATGGTCGAGCGGTTGCCCGAACTATCAGTGCAGATTCTTGAGCTGGCGAAAGCGCATGGACGGATCACCAACGGCCAGGTGGTGGATATAACCGGCGCCAACCGCAACACGGTGAAAAAGCATTTGCAGATGCTGGTATCTGCCAGCCACCTTGTCCAACACGGCAGCGGTAAGGCTACCTGATATAGCCGGGTCTGACAGCATTGAAGCATCCGGCAGCCGGGCTTCGGCGCAGATATAACTGCGGTCACTGCTGGACAGCGGAATCAAGGTCTGCGAAAGAGTGTCAGGCGCGTCCGACTTTTTGTGGGAAAGCCTTGCACAAGTCTCACACACTTACACAAAATTTGCTTGTTTTGAACAATATTGTTTTATTACAAATACTTAACATAGTCTCGGCCCATCAAAATCGAGTTTGCAAGAAGTGCCCGTTCGAATCGGGCCAGGGGCACCACCCATAAGATCTTGGCCATCAAGTCTTGGCACAATTGCCGGAATTGAAATCGCGCCCTAAGCTTGGGTGATGATCAAACTTATCCTGACCACCACCGCCGCACTGATTGCGCTTTCCGCGCCTGCCCATGCCGATCCGCTCAGCCAGCGCATTCTGGCCGATCTGCCCGGTCTGATGGAGATTTATCGCGATCTCCATCTGAACCCTGAGCTGAGCTTTCAGGAAGTCCGTTCGGCAGCGATCATGGCCAAGGCGGCGCGGGCTGCGGGGTTTGAGGTGACCGAGAAAATCGGCAAAACCGGTGTGGTTGCGGTGCTGCGCAATGGTCCGGGGCCAACGGTGCTGATCCGCGCCGATATGGATGCGCTGCCAGTGATCGAGCAGACCGGTCTTGCCTATGCCTCCAAGGCGCGCGGAACCTCTACCGCGGGAGTTGAAAGCGGCATCATGCACGCTTGTGGCCATGATACCCATATGACCGCGTGGATCGAGACCGCGCGGCTGCTCGCTGCCAACAAGG
>JAYVKX010000374.1:0-2140 GCA_043768005.1 Novosphingobium sp.
GGTAGCCGCTCTTCCTCGTCATCCAGAGCCAGCCGTTCGGTTTCCAGCGGCGCTTCATCGGCATTGTCCCAGGTCTGGGGTTCGTCGCCCTCGATCCGGTCCCCGCCCTCGCCGCTTTGCCCGTTTTCGCCGCCATCGATGTTGTGATCTGCGCCCACCATGCTCACATTTCCTCTACCGCCACGACGCCAAGCAGCGCCAGCCCATTGCGGACAAGTTGCCCGATTTGTTGGCCAAGGAAAAGCCTGGCCCCGGTCAGTCTGGCATCTTGTGCCACGATGAAGCGTTTTTCCGGCCGTTCATTGCCCAGATTCCAGTAACTATGCAGCGCTGCGGCAAGATCATACAGGAAGAAGGCGATCCGGTGCGGTTCGCGTGCAGCAGCAGCAGCCTCGACCAGCCGGGGGAACTGTGCCGCCAGCTTGACCAGCGCCAGCTCTTCCTCGCCCAGCTGTTCCAGCGCGCCAGCATCGGGGCCAAGCCCTTCTGCCGCCGCTTTGCGCATGATCGAACGGATCCGGGCATGGGCATATTGCACATAGAACACCGGATTGTCTTTCGAGGCTTCGACCACCTTGGCGAAATCGAAGTCCATCTGCGCTTCGGGCTTGCGGGTCAGCATGGTGAAGCGCACCACATCCTTGCCGACTTCTCCCACCACATCGGCCAGTGTGACGAAATTGCCCGATCGTTTGGACATTTTCACCGGCTCGCCATCGCGGAGCAGCTGGACCATCTGGACCAGCTTGACCTCGAACGGGGTTGCCTTGCCGCTGGCGCTGGTCATCGCCGCAACCGCAGCCTTGATCCGCTTGACCGTGCCGGCATGATCCGCGCCCCAGATATCCACCAGCTCGTCCGCGCTTTGCGCCTTCTGGAAGTGATAGGCGAGGTCTGCGCCGAAATAGGTCCAGCTGCCGTCAGATTTCTTGATCGGGCGATCCTGATCGTCACCAAATTTGGTCGAGCGAAACAGCGGCAGCTCCACCGGCTCCCAATCATCCAGCGTTTTGCCCTTGGGCGCTTCAAGCTGGCCATCGTACACCAGATCATGGGCGCGCAGCCAGGCCTCGGCCTCGGCCGGCTTGCCCGCCGCCTGCAGCTCTGCCTCAGACGAAAAGACATCATGGCGGATACCCAGCAGCGCCAGATCGGCACGGATCATCACCATCATCGCCGCAACCGCGCGGGTCCGGAACAGGACCAGCCACTCGCTTTCGGGCGCAGCAGCAAATTTGTCGCCAAATTCCGCGGCCAGTTCAGCAGCGATAGGGATCAGATAGTCGCCCGGGTACAGCCCTTCGGGAACCTCGCCCACCGCTTCGCCGCCATGTTCCTGGCCAAGCGCTTCGCGGTAGCGCAGATGGACCGAGCGGGCGAGGACATCGACCTGGCCGCCTGCATCGTTGACGTAATATTCGCGGATCACCTTGTGCCCGGAATATTCCAGCAGCGTGGCCAGCGCATCGCCGACCACCGCACCCCGGCAATGGCCCATATGCATCGGCCCGGTCGGGTTGGCCGAGACATATTCGACATTGACCGCGCGCGCGCCGCCCATCGCCGAGCGGCCATAATCATCGCCCAGCACCGCAATGCCGCGCAGCTCGTCCAGCCAGGTAGCATCCGTCAGCCGCAGATTGATAAAGCCAGGCCCCGCGATCTCGGCGCTGATTACCTGCGGTAATCTGGCCAGCTCAGCCGCCAGTGCCTCGGCCAATATTCGCGGGTTCAGCCCGGCGGGCCTGGCCAGCACCATCGCGGCATTGGTGGACAGATCGCCATGCGCTGGATCGCGCGGCGGCTCTACCGCCACCGCGCCGCGATCAAGCGCTGGCGGCAGCGTTCCTGCAGCCTCCAGCGCATCAAGCGCGGCGGAAACATGGCCGGCAAATGCGGCGTGAAGCGTAAGGGTTGCGGACATAGGGCGCGGTTAGCCGGTTTCGGCCAAGAATCAAACTCCGCGCCGCTATTGGGCCGCTATTTGGAAGGCTCAGCGCGTCGCGTTGAACTGCAATTGCGCCTCGGTCAGCTGAAAACCCAGCAGCAGCTCAAAGCTGGCGCGGGCAACCGCTGCCTTCACTTCGGGCTGCGAGAGCGGATCGGTGGCCGCATCGGCATCACCCGCCTTGCGCTTGCG
>JAYVKX010000375.1:0-6234 GCA_043768005.1 Novosphingobium sp.
AGGGCGAAATGCTGTTTGACGGCGTGCGAATTCACGGGCGGGCAGACCGGATCGACATGCTGGAAGGCAATGGTCTGGCAGTGGTGGATTACAAGACCGGCCAGCCGCCGACAGGCGCGATGGTCGAGGGCGGGTTCGCGCTCCAGCTCGGGTTGATCGGGCTGATCGCGCGGGCCGGGGGCTTTCGCGATGTCGCAGGAGAGGCCGAGAAATTTGAATATTGGTCACTCGCCAAAAAGGGCAATGAGTTTGGCTTTTCGGATGAACCGGTAATCGGCGTCCGCAAGAAAAGGGGCCTGCCGCGTGAGGAATTCCTCGCCAAAACCGCAGAGTTTCTGGCCGATGCGATCAGGCGCTGGATCAAGGGCGATGAACCCTTCATCGCCCGGCTCAACCCGGACATTGGTGGTTACAATGATTTCGATCAGCTGATGCGGCTGGATGAATGGCAGGCCCGCGCCAACCGCGAAGAGGATGCGGGATGAGTGGTTCGGCAAAAGTCTGGCCGCTTTCGGACTATCAACGTCCGGCGGTCGATCCGCGCGAAACGGTGTGGCTTTCCGCCTCGGCCGGGACGGGCAAGACCCAGGTGCTGTCGGCCCGGGTGTTGCGGTTGCTGCTGCAAGGCGATGTTGCACCTAGCCAGATTATCTGCCTGACCTTCACCAAGGCAGGTGCCACCGAAATGGCCGGGCGGATCAACGATGTGCTGGCCAGCTGGGTGCGGGCCAAGCCTGAAGCGCTGGCGCGGGATTTGAAGGCGATCGGTGCCGATTTCACGCCGCAGGTGCAGGACCGCGCGCGCACGCTGTTTGCGCAGGTGCTCGATTGTCCGGGCGGCGGCCTCAGGATCGATACGATCCACGCCTTTGCCCAGTGGCTGCTCGCTGCTTTCCCGCATGAGGCCAACCTGGTTCCCGGGGTGCGCGCGATGGAAGATCGTGACCGAGCGTTGCTGCTACGTCAAGTATTGTCCGATCTGCTGATCGATGCTGAACACCGGGGGGACTGTGCCACGCTGGATGCGCTCGCCGCGCTCAGTCTGCGACTGGGACCGGACGACGTTGAAAAATATCTGCTGCGCTGCGCCGAAGCGCACGAGGCTTGGTTCGGAACCGGGGCATGGCAACCACCGATGCGGCCGCGGGTCTATCAGCTGCTCGGGCTGGCTGCGGATGCGAGCGAAGCAGGGCTGGCTGATTTGTGTTCGGATCAGGCGTTTGACGTCGCCTCGCTCCATTGCTGTCTATCCGCCTATCGTCAGTGGAACGGGGTGAAGGGCCAGGCCGGGCGGGTGGTGATCGCGGATTGGCTCAGCGCCGATTTGCCCGGCCGCGTCGCCGGGATGGATGCGCTGCACAAAGTTTTGTTCACGCAAAAGGATACGGTCCGCGACGGGAAATCTCTGGAGAAGTTTGAGGAATATTTCACTCCGGCGGCCGAAGCGGTGCTGGAATGCTCGCTCAAACTGCGCGAGCTGCGCGCCATGCTTGACCTTGCCGAATGGCTGACCCCCGCGCTGGAGCTGGGCCGACAGTTCGCACTGGCCTGGGCCGAGGCGAAGAGCCGGGAAGGCTTTATTGATTTTGATGACCAGATCCGCCGCGCCGCAGAATTGCTCGGCCAGTCCGAACTTTCGGAATGGATCCGCTACAAGCTGGACCGTCGCTTCGATCACATTCTGATCGATGAAGCGCAGGATACCAATGCGGCCCAGTGGCGGATCATCGATGCGCTGACCGGCGATTTCTTTGCCGGGGAGGGCGCGCATGGAGACAAGCTGCGAACCTTGTTCGTGGTGGGCGATTACAAGCAGGCGATCTTCCGCTTTCAGGGCACCAGCCCTGAGAATTTTGAAGCGGCCCGCCTGCGGGTTCGCGCAGCGATGTCTGGCGCTGCTGAAAATGCGGCCATGTTGCGCAGCAATCTGGCCGCGCGGACCCTGCAGGAACTGGGGCTCGATCAATCATTCCGCACCGCGCAAGCCGTGCTCGATTTCGTCGATCTGGCGATCGGCAAGATCGGATACGCGGACTTTGGCCTGAATGTTCCGCCAGAGCAGCATGTCGGTGAAATCCGCCCCGGCTATGTCGCACTCTGGCAGGCCGTCCGCGTCAAAAGCGATGAGGAGACCGATGCGGACGAAGATGAAGATGGCAACGAAGGCTGGCTTGACCGCGCTGATCGCCAGCTGGCAGACCGGATCGCGCGGCAGGTGCGTGAGTGGATCGATGTGGGCTTCCCGCTGCTCAAGGGCCAGAAACCGGGCGAAGGCCCACGCCGCGCTGGGCCGGGCGATGTCATGGTGCTGGTGCGCAAGCGCAAGGAACTGGCCGGGCTGATCGTTGCGCGGCTCCATGCTGCCGGGGTGCCGGTGGCGGGGGTAGACCGGTTGCGGCTGGGCGCTCCACTGGCGGTGCGCGATCTGGTAGCGGGGCTGCGCTTTGCCGCACAGCCGCTTGATGATCTGACGCTGGCAAATCTGCTGGTCTCGCCGCTGGTCGGATGGACGCAGGAACAGCTGCTCGAACACGGCTATCGCCCCAAGCGTCTGCCGCTGTGGGATCATCTGCGGAATAGTCGGTCTTTGGCCAGCCATGCCGATGTGGCAGCGGCGATGGCGCTGCTGCTCGATCTGCTCGCCCGCGCCGATTATGAGCCGCCACAAGCTCTGCTGCACTGGCTGCTGGTCGGGCCGTGGCAGGGCCGTCGCAAGCTGGTCGCGCGGCTGGGGCGCGAAGCCAATGATCCGATCGACGAGCTGCTCAATGCCGCCAGCGCCTATGCGCTGGGCGATACTCCCAGCCTGCAGGGCTTTCTGAGCTGGTTCGATGCGGGCAAGAGTGAGCTGAAGCGCGAGACGGGCAAGGCGGGCGCGCTGGTCCGGGTAATGACGGTGCATGGCTCCAAAGGCTTGCAAGCACCGATCGTCATTCTGGCCGATGCGGCTGACAACCCCGACCGGTCGCATGGGGAGGCGATTGATCTGATCGACCCGGCCAGCGAATTATCCGGCGACATGGATGTTCGCCGCATCCCGCTTCCTGGGTTGCGCAAGGCAGAAAAGCTCGGCCGCATTGCCGCCGAAGCCGCGAAGACCGCCAAGGCTGAGCGCGAGGAACATTGGCGGCTGCTCTATGTCGCCATGACTCGCGCGGAAGAGGCACTGTTCATCGGTGGCTCGCTGGGGCCGAAGGAAACGGAGCCGGCACCCGATAGCTGGTATGCGCGCCTTGCCGGGCTGTTTTCAGCGGATGAATGGCTGGCTGATCCGATCTGGGTTTCGCGGCTGGAACATGGCGAAATGCCGGTGATGACGCCTGATGCCTCGGTTCCGGCGCGGGCAGAGCCCGAACCGCCACTCCCGGAATGGCTTACCGCTCCGCTAGGCCCAGAGCCGCGTCCGGCGCGGCCACTCTCCCCTTCATCGCTTGGCGAGGATACCGCGCCCGATCCGCCGTTCCCGCCCGGTGCCGATCAGGCCGCCGCGCGGCGCGGGGTGCTGCTGCATAAATTGCTTGAACGGCTGCCAGAGATTGCACCCGATCAGCGGGCGGCGGCGGCAGAGGCATGGTTGGCACGTTCGGCGGCGGAGTTTGATGACGCGACCCGGGCGGAGATGGCGAGGGGGGCGCTGGGGGTGCTTGCGCATCCAGATTGGCAAGAGCTGTTCTCCCCCGCAGCGCTCGCCGAAGTACCGATTGCGGCGCTGGTGGGTACGCGGGTCGTGGCGGGGACGATTGATCGGCTGCTGATAACCCCGGAGCGTATCTGGCTGGTTGATTTCAAGACCGCCCGCCGCCCGCCTGCCGATCTGAGCGAAGTGCCGACCGCGATCCTGCGCCAGATGGCGGCCTATGTCGCCGCGCTCGAAGTAACCTTTCCCGGCCGAGTGGTGGAAGCGGCTTTGCTCTATACCCAGCATCCGCAATTGATCGCGTTACCCGCTGACGAAATCGAGCGGCACAAGCAGGCATTGACGGCAGCGGAGTAAAGCTTTTTGCGCTGGGTCATTGCCAATGGCCTGCTGCGCCCTAGATAATGGCCTAGCAATCAGGAGTTTCACCATGTCCACCATCCACGTCACCGACGCCAGCTTTGCCGCCGACGTTCTCCAGTCGGGCAAGCCTGTCCTGGTCGATTTCTGGGCCGATTGGTGCGGCCCCTGCAAGATGATCGCGCCTGCGCTTGAGGAAATCAGTGAGGAACTGTCCGATCAGCTGATCATCGCCAAGATGGACATCATGGAAAATACCAGCAGTCCCGCAGATATCGGCGTTCAATCAATCCCGCTGATGGTGCTGTTCAAGGATGGCAAGGCGGTTGCGCAAAAGCTTGGCGCAGCGCCCAAAAGCCAGCTCAAGAGCTGGATTGAAAGCGTCCTCTAAATATCGGCCAACCGCTCAGCCAGCGCGTCCCACAGCTGGGGCGTCGCGGCCCCGATCAGCCCGGTTCGATGCTCGTCCACGCGATAGGGCGTACCATCGGGCCGGGCAGCTTTGCCGCCTGCTTCATTGAGCAACAGCACCCCGGCGGCGTGATCCCAGGCTAGCGTGCGTTCAAAGATCGAAACATCGTTCTGGCCCAGCACCAGCCGGGGATATTGTTCAGCGGCACAGCGCGGAATATCGACCAGCGTATAATGCGGGGCGATGTGGATCTTCATGCCCTCGCGCTTGGCCAGATCCATGAACATTAGCGAGATGCCCGCAATGGGAGGGGTCTGGCCGCTGGCGCGCGCTGTGATCCTTGTTCCATCAACAAACGCGCCGCCGCCGCGCGCGGCATGGCAAAACCGCCCGGTTAGCGGATCGAGGATCCAGCCAGCGATTGTCTCGCCCTGTTCGGCCAGTGCCACCATGATCCCGAACGGCGGACGCCCGGCGGCAAAATTGTTGGTCCCGTCCAGCGGATCGATGATCCAGCACAGCGCATCGCCCAGCCGGTTCAGCAGGGCCGGATCGGCATGGGCCGCTTCCTCGCCAACGATTGCGGCCTCAGGCAGCAGCAGCGCCAGTCCCTCGGCCAGGATCGCCTCCGCCTCGCCATCGGCGATGGTGACGACATCATTGGCCGCCTTCTCGATGATTTCGCTTGCGGCAAGCTGCTGATAGCGCGGCAGGATTGCCGTTCGGGCTGCACGCTGCATCAACACATGGACGGCTTGCGTCAGCGCCTCGCTCACGAACGATAATCAGCGTTGATCGAGATATAACCGTGGGTCAGATCGCAGGTCCACACCGTGGCCCGGCCTCCGCCCAGCCCCAGATCAACCTCGATGCTGATCTCGCGCTCTTTAAGGTGCGCGGCGACCGGCGCTTCGTCATAGTCTGCCAGCGGCTGGCCCTCGCGCGCGGCCCAGGTTCCGCCAAAGCCGATGGATAGCCGGTCGCGGTCAGCCGGCTCGCCAGCCTTGCCCACCGCCATCACCACCCGGCCCCAATTGGCATCCTCGCCAGCAATGGCTGTCTTGACCAGTGGCGAGTTGGCAATTGCCAGGCCAACCCGGCGCGCGCTGTCGTCGCTGACTGCGCCGCTCACGCGAACCGCGATGAATTTCTGCGCGCCTTCCCCGTCACGGACGACCAGATGCGCCAGCTGACGGCAGACATCCTCCAGTGCGGCGGCAAAGGCATCGGCACCGGCGCTGTCAAACGAGGTGAGGGGGGCGTTCCCGGCTTTACCGGTCGCGAAAGCCAGCACCGTATCGCTGGTCGATGTGTCGCTATCCACGGTAATGCAGCTGAAACTGCGCTGGTTTGCTGCAGAAAGCAGCGCTTGTAGAAAGTCAGGCTCGATCGCCGCATCGGTGAAGATATAGCCCAGCATGGTGGCCATATCGGGCGCGATCATCCCGCTGCCCTTGATGATTGCGGCAAGCGTAACTGTGCGGCCATCGACCACCGCCTGCGCAGTGGCACCCTTGGCAAATGTATCTGTGGTGCCGATGGTGTTGGCTGCTTCCTCCCATGAGCAAGGCGGGGCGAGCAGCGCGGCTTCGATCCCGGCGCGGGCCTTGTCCTTGGGCAGCGGAACGCCGATCACCCCGGTGGAGCAGACGAACACTTCTTCGCTGGCGCAGCCAAGCTGCGCCGATATTTGCGCCATGATTGCCTCCACCGCCTCGCGCCCGCGATAGCCTGTGAAGGCGTTGGAATTCCCGGCGTTGACCACCAGCGCCCGTGCCTTGCCCTGCGTAAGCTGCTGGCGGCCCAGCTCAACTTCTGATGAGCA
>JAYVKX010000376.1:0-2482 GCA_043768005.1 Novosphingobium sp.
CTGCATCGCGGCCAGCAGGGCTGGCATGATCCAGCCGCCCGTCGTGTTCCCATAAATGCTGGTGCAGCTCGATCAAGGTGCCGCCCGGTGCGCACAGCGGCGGCATGTGCTTGTCGAGGCGGAGGATATCGGCCAGCGCCATTTCGGGCGGGGCCACCAGAGCATAGCCGCGCGTTTGGAGCAGTTCGAACCCGGCCTGCACATTGTCTGGCATCAGCAGCAGATCGATATCGCGGGCTGGGCGCTGCGCGGGTTCAGGATAGGCGTGGGCGGCCAGCCATGCACCTTTGAGGGCAACCGGGGAAAAGCCAGCCTGTGTCAGCAGGGAAGTAGTAGCGCGCAAATCTTCGGCCTGCGCTAGCGCCGTGATCGCCGCTGCCCGGTGGGCCACGCGCCACAAAGCCGCGATGGCAGAGGGGATCTGGGGGTTATCGCGGTGCTGGGCATGGAGCAGCGGCTGGAGCCGGTGCTGCGCCGCCATCCGATCAAGCGTTGACCAATCGGCGGAGTCCAGACTGGCCAAATCCGGGCGGTGCGCAGTTCCGACCAGGTCGAGCAAGAAGCGGCGCAGCGCAGGAATATCCATTGCTGGCGTGCAAGCTTAATTGCGCTTGGGAACCGCGAACGACCCCGAGACACGCCCGCCACTCGTCGTTCCAACCGGCGCACCGACCGCAGACGAGCCGCCACCCACGCGGCCATCGATGCTCGATACGCCGCTGGCCAGATCAATCACCAGCCGCCCGCCGTTCAGCGTATCGCCGCCCCGGCGAAGCGCGACATTGCCAGCCATGGTGATGATCCGGCGATTGAAATCATAGATGGCGACATCGCCTCGCGCAGCCTCATCGCCCCGGCTCACCGTAACCCCGCCGGTCGCATCGATCCGCTGGATCTTGAGCGATCCCGTATCGGTATAAGCCACCGTGGTCCGCGCTGCCTGCAGATGCAGCCCGCCCTGTCTGATATCGACATTGCCGGCCATGACGACACGGTTCTGCTGGTCCTGCAACTCGATCCGGTCAGCCGCATAGTTGACCGGGGCATCGCTGTTGTGCCCGGCAATCGCTTGAGCGCCGCTTTGGCCAACCGCGCTCAGCAGCACCGCACCCAGCACAAAACCGCACAGCAGCGAATGGAGGGCCTGATTTTTGAGCGAACGAACAGCCATCATGGCATCCTGAGCTTGCCAGGCGCCATCTGGAGCCGGGCGTTTCCATCGAGCGTAATCGAACGCTCACCAAGATCAGCGATTATCCGGTTGGCACTGAAAGTGCCAGCCGGAATGGCACCGCTGACCCCGCCTGCGCCGATGACTGTGCGCGAATTGAGGTCAATCGAGACATTGCTGGTCGTCATCCGATAGCCATCGGCAGCGGTGAAGATCACCGGTCCGCTGGCGCTGACCTGTTCGGCCTTGAAATCATAGACGCCGCCGGTGGCAGAAAGCTCTGCTGGTCCATCGGTGAGCAGGATCCGCGCCTCCAGTCGGTCCATCCGCACCTGTGGCTCGGCGGCTGAAACCTGCACGGCGCTGCCTGCGCTGACCGAAAAGGCCCGGCCCTTGTCATCCTCGCCCCGGTAGAGGGCATCGGCCACGCGCAGCCGTTCCTGGGTGACGGCCACCTTGTTGCGATCGAGCAGGAAGCTGATTTCACCGCGCGGCGAAAGCGGGGCAAGGATCATCACCGCCGCAATCACGCCGACCGCACCGGGCAGCGCTTTTGCCAGAAACTGGATCAGCCGGTCATGCGATCCGCCTGGCGCCGCAAAATGGCGCCGACGATCCCGGATAAGGTCAGCCTGCAGGGTCATTCGTGACTGAAGACATCCTTGTCTGCCCAGCCGGCCAGATCGAGCCGGGCGCGGGCAGGCAGGAAATCGAAACAGGCTTGCGCCACCGCGGTCCGCCCCTCGCGGTCCAGCCGCTGGGCCAGAATTAGGTGCATGGCATGCAAAAAGCGCACGTCCGAGGCGGCATAATCCTGCTGGGCCTCTGACAGGGCGGGAGCGCCCCAATCACTGGATTGCTGCTGCTTGGAAATCTCTTTGCCCAGCAGTTCGCGCACCAGATCCTTCAGTCCGTGGCGGTCGGTATAGGTGCGGGTCAGCTTGCTGGCAATCTTGGTGCAGAACACCGGCGCGGCGGTGACGCCAAGATAATGCTCGATCGCGGCCAGATCGAACCGGGCAAAGTGGAACAGCTTCACCCGCGCCGGATCCGCCAGCACCGCCTTGAGGTTGGGCGCGGCAAAGGTGCTGCCGGGCGCAAAGCGGACCAGATGCTCGTCACCTCCGCCATCGGATATCTGGACCAGACATAGCCGGTCACGCGCGGTTATCAGCCCCATCGTTTCGGTATCAACCGCAACTGGGCCAGGACCGAGGGCACCCTCGGGGAGATCTTCTTCGTGGAAATAGACAGCCATATGGGGCAGGTGCTTAGGCTGATTGGGCGGCAAGGGAAAGTCCTGCGTTAGGG
>JAYVKX010000377.1:0-4092 GCA_043768005.1 Novosphingobium sp.
CACGCCCACCATGGCGCATTATCTGCGGCAGGGTGGCTATCGCACGATCCTTGCGGGCAAGATGCACTTCGTCGGCCCCGATCAGTTGCACGGATTTGAGGAACGGCTGACAACCGACATTTACCCCGCCGATTTTGGCTGGACGCCTGACTGGAGCGATTTTGACCACCGGCCCAGCTGGTATCATTCGATGGATTCAGTGCTGAGCGCCGGGCCTTGTATTCGCACCAACCAGCTGGACTTCGATGAAGAGGCGGTGTTCACCGCTCGCCGCAAGCTCCACGATATTGCGCGCGACAATGACGAGCGGCCCTTTTTCCTGACCCTCTCGCTTACCCATCCGCATGATCCTTACGCTATCCACCAGCGCTATTGGGACCGCTATGAAGCTGCGGAGATTCCGATGCCGCGCGTGAACATCCCGCCCGATCAACTGGATCCGCATTCGCGGCGGCTGCGCCATGTCTGCGGTGTCGATCTGGACGCGGTGAGCGAGGCGCAGGTGCGCGCCGCGCGCCGCGCCTATTTCGGCTCGATGAGTTTTGTTGACGACCAGTTCGGACTGATTCTCGAAACGCTTGCCGAAACCGGGCTGCGTGATGATACGATCGTGATTGTCTGCGGTGACCACGGCGACATGCTGGGTGAACGCGGGTTGTGGTACAAGATGCATTTCTTTGAAGGCGCGGCGCGGATCCCGATGATCGTCCACGCGCCGGGCCGGTATCAACCTCGGGTCATCGATGCCAGCGTCTCGCTGGTCGATCTGTTGCCAACGCTGCTCGATATGGCTGAAATTTCCGGCGAACCTGCCGTCCCCCTCGATGGTCGCAGCCTGATGCCGCATCTGATCGATGGATCCGGGCATGATGAAGTGATCGGCGAATATATGGGGGAGGGCGCGATCGCGCCGTTGATAATGATCCGGCGCGGGCAGTGGAAATTCATCCATTCGTCCGTCGATCCCGATATGCTGTTCGATGTGGCAGCCGATCCAGACGAGTTGCACAATCTTGCTGCCGATCCTGCGCATGGGGCGCTGGCGGCCGAATTGCGGAACGAAGTGGCCGCGCGTTGGGATTTTTCGCAGATTACCCACGCTGTTCTGGCCAGCCAGCGCTGTCGCCGGCTGGTCGCAGCGGCCAATGCCATCGGAACGCGCACCCCCTGGGACCATCGGCCAAAGCGGGATGCGGCGCAGGAATATGTCCGCGCACACATGGATCTTGAGGATCTTGAGGCTATGACGCGCTTCCCGCGCGTGCGGTTTTAATTGGCATGACGGCAGCAGCATCGCGGCGCACATTCGCTTTCACCCTGATCGGCATCGGCGCGGCCTCTACTGCGGCACATCTGGGCAATAATTTCACCACCTACCTGATCGGCGGCCTGATGGACCGCTTTGACTTTACCCCGACGGCGATGGGCGCCTGGAACATGGCCGAAACGCTAAGCTATGCTGCAGCGATGTTTCTGGTGGCGCCGCGCGCAAGAGCGATGGATGCGCGGGTGCTGGCGCTGGTGGCCACCGTTCTGGTGGCGACGGCGCAGGCCAGCTCGGCCGTGATGACCAGCTATCCATTGCTATTCCTGGGGCGGATCGGCACGGGTCTTGGCTTCGGTATCATGAACAGCGCAGTCAATCTTGCGGCAGGGCGCACGCCGCACCCAGCTCGCTCGATTTCGATGGGGATCGCCTTTCAGACAGTGCTGTTCGCCGCGATCAACATTGGGCTGCCGATCATCGGCAAGGATTATGGCGTGGCCGGGATGTTCACGGCGCTGGCGGGGTTGACCGGTCTACTGGGAATGTTCGCGCTCATGCTACCGGGAGGCACCGGACTGGACGCGGGTGAGCCCGCCCGTGCGCTCAATGCGCCGATCGGGGCTGAGGGACGGCGCGTGCTGGCTGCGATGGCGCTGTTTGCCTTCGGGACACTTGCGATCTGGCCGTTTATGGAGCGAACGGCCCATGCCATCGGGCTTCCAGCCACACAATTCGGCCGCTATCAAAGCCTTGCCACGCTGGTTAGTGCGCTGGGCAATGCCGGGCTTGCACTGGTGGTCAAGCGACTGCCGCGCAGCTGGCCGCTGGCGGCGGCGCTGGGTGCCTGCGGGCTGGCCTGCGCACTGCTGACCACTGTGACCAGCGAGGCTGCCTTTGGAGCAGCGCTGGTCGCCTTCAATGTCAGCTGGTTTCTAACCTATCCGCTGCTGCTGGGGCTGGCCTATGCCTATGATTCGACCGGGCGGTTGGCGGTGATGACCACTGGCACCTGGTTGCTATCGCAAAGCTTCGGCTCGCTGATAGCCGGAGTGATCGCGCAGCATTTCGGTGGCTATGCGCTGATCGGCCCGTTGGGAGCGGTGGTTTGCCTCATGGCGATCGGGGTGGCGCTTCCGGCGGCACGGCAGCTGGACCGGGAAGGGCGGGGGAGCGGGCTGGTACCGGCCTGAACTAGCGGCCCTGCCAGCGCGGGCTGCGGCCCTCGGCAAAGGCGCGGGGGCCTTCAAGTGCATCCTCGGAATCGAGCATGGCCCGGTAGGACGGCAGCGCCCCGCTGCGCATCAGGCGATAGCCATCGGTGGGTTCAAGATGTTCGGTCGCGCGCAGGATATCGCGGGCTGCCGTGATCGCCAGGGGTGCCCCGGCAGTGATCGCATGGGCCAGTTCCAGCGCTGTATCGAGCAACTGCTCAGGCTCGGTCACGCGGCTCACCAAACCCAGTGTCTGCGCCTCATTCGCCTCAAGCCTCCGCCCGGTCAGGATCATTTCGCGCGCCAGACGGGCCGGCAGGCACTTGGGCAAGCGGAGCAGTCCGCCCGAATCCGGCAGGATGCCAAGTTGCACTTCGGGTAGCCAGAACCGCGCTGCGGTGCTGGCAACGATCAGATCGGCGGCGAGGGCCAATTCAAACCCGCCGCCCACCGCAAGGCCACCCACTGCGGCGATCACCGGCTTTGACAGGCTGAAATACTCGGTCAGTCCCGCAAATCCACCGGGGCCGTGATCGGCATCGGCGGCTTCACCAGCCTTGGCCGCGCCTAAATCCCAGCCAGCCGAAAAGAACCGCCCGGTTCCGGTGATGATGCCCACGCGCAGGCCCGGATCCTCGTCCAGAGTGCGAAAAGCCTGGAAGAGTTCAAGACTGGTGGCCACATCAATCGCGTTGGCTTTGGGCCGGTCTAGCGTGACAATCAGCACCTCGCCCTGGCGATCCAGTTTTACTGCGGACATGGCGCTTACTCCCTCATCCTGATCAGTGCATCGACGGCCACCACCCCGTGCGGCAGAGCCAGCAGCGGGTTTACATCAAGCTCCTCAATGCTGTCCGTGTGATCGGTCGCAAACCGGGCGATTGCTTGAATAGCAGCGATCAACGCATCAAGATCGCAACCTGCGCGCGACCGGAACCCGGCCAGCACTGCGAACAGCGGCAAGCGCTGTAATGCCCGCTCGATCTCCGCGCGGTCGGTCGGCAGCAACAGCTGTTCGACCTGCTGCAACAGCTCAACGAAAATTCCGCCCGCACCGACGCTCAGGAACAGGCCGAACTGGGGATCACGGCCCACCCCGACGATCAGTTCCGCCACCGCATTCTTGACCATTTGTTCGACCAGATAGCTATCGCCAAGCTGCGCCATGCGCCTTGCCTCGGCCAGCAATTCGGCATGGCTGTTGAGATTCAGGGCCACCGCACCCAATTCTGTCTTATGGGCTAAAGTGCTGCCCACAGCTTTGAGAACAAGCGGAAATTTATCCGAGAGCGCGCTGGCTTCACAGGCTGTTTCCAATTCGGCTAGCGTATAGAATTTCCCGCTGGGGATGGGCACGCCTGCTGCTGCCAGCGCGGCCTTGCTTCTGACCTCGTCCCATACAACTGCTACCCGATTGCCGACAGGCCGCAGTTCGGGCAGGGCGTGGGCCGGGGGGCGTGAAAGCACCTCGCCCATCCGGGCGGCGCAGGTGATCGCTCTCAGCGCTTCGCTCAGGCCTTGCATCGGTACAATGCCAACCCCCAGCAACTCCGTGGCGATCAGTTCCGGCAGGTTTTCCGGCAGCGTGCTCACCACCATCCTTACCGTGCCTTG
>JAYVKX010000378.1:0-2049 GCA_043768005.1 Novosphingobium sp.
GCCGGTCAGCGGATCGGCATAGAGCGCATTGATGGTGAAATCGCGGCGCGAAGCATCCGCTTGCCAATCTTGCGCGAAAGCCACCGTGGCGCGGCGGCCATCGGTTGAAACATCGTGGCGCAGCGTGGTAATTTCGGTCGCGCCACCGGGCAGAATTGCGGTTACCGTGCCGTGATCGATCCCGGTGGGGATAACCTTGATCCCCTGGGCTTTCAGCCGCCGCATCACCTCACGCGGTTCTAGCGGGGTGGCTACGTCGATGTCTTTCACCTCCAGCCTTAGCAACGTATCGCGCACCGCGCCGCCGACATAGCGGGCATTTTTTGGTCCAAGTGCAGCGATCAGGCGGCGCAGGTCTTCGCGCTGCAGCCACGGGGTATCGGCGGGAAGCGTGTTCACCACGCGATCCTTTTCGCCAGGTTGGCGATGATTCCTGCGGTTACGCCCCAGATCCGGTGTTCCTGCCACATGATCTCAATGTAGCGTCTTTCGCGGCCCTGCCAAAATGCCGAATGGTGCGTGTGGTTGGCGGCATCGAATACGAAATCGACCGGCGCCTCAAACCACTGCGCCACTTCGGTCGGGCTGGGGTTTAGTTCGAGGTCCGGCGGGATCACTGCAATCACCGGGGTGATCGCATAGCCGCTGCCGGTGCGATAGGTATCGCTGGCGCCGATCAGGTGGACATCGCGGGGCTGAATGCCCAGCTCCTCATAAGCCTCGCGCAGCGCGGCTTCCTCTGCAGTTTCGCCAGGATCGATCTTGCCGCCGGGGAAGGCCACTTGCCCCGGGTGCGAGCGCATGTTCGACGGGCGGTGGATCAGCAGAAATCCGGGCCGTTCGGCGCGTTCGGTGATCGCGGCCAGCACTGCGGCGGGGCGCAGATCCTGCGCGGCAAAGTCGGTTTCGTCACTGTGCTCGATGTCGGCAGCATGACCTTCGGCATGGAGACGGGCGAGCCGGTCCTTCAGGTTCACTGCGGCACCAGCGAAAAGGATGTGCCCTGGCTGGTCACCGTCAGGTCATCACCGGCAAGCTCGACCAGTTGCAGCCACGTGCTGCGATTGATCCTCGCTTCGGTGCCGTGGCGGACGCCCAGATAGAGCGCGGGCAGATCGGCATCCCCGCGCGCGATCAGCCGATGGACCGGCCCGGCCAGCACAACCTCATCAGTATTGAGCCTGAAGGCCAGCGCTCCGCCGGTTTGCACGACGTCGGTGGCGATAAAGGCCGCATCCTCGACCGCGATCGATTGCTGTTCATGCGGGGTGACCAGCCAGTGTTGGCCTTGCGCATCGCGGCGCAGCAAGCTGGCAAAGGCGCGGATCATGGCCGGACGGCGGATCTCTCCGCCATCGTGGAACCAGCGACCGTCCGCTTTTATCACCATCAGACTGTCGCCGCTGATCGCCGGGTTCCATTGTTCCACCGGCGGCAGCTTGCGCGCCGCACTCAGCGCGGCAATTTCGGCAAGGCTCAGCGTGTCAAGATCGGGCGGCACTTCATAAGGCATCGTCACGCGATGCCAGATCAGTCTAGTTCCGCCAAGGCCCGAGCATGCCTTCCTTTGGCAAAACCGCCGGACTGGCGCCGCGGGCCAGCAGGCGGGCAGGGTCCCAAGGGCCGGGCAAGGTCCAGCCGCCGGTATAATCGGCCGAAAAGCCAAAGAAGCGGCCATAGTATTCGCCGTCGCCGATCATCACTTGCGGCAGCTGCGCTTTGGGCGAAAGCGCGGCGATCGCGGCGGTCATCAACGCCTTGCCATAGCCCATGCCCTGCGCTTCGGGCAGCACGGCGACCGGGCCGAACAGGATCAGCGGGTGCCGTCGTCCGGCCGGATCGGTCAGCGCGGTGGGCCAGCACTGGATCGTGCCGACGAGGTGCTGCTCTGCATCGAGCGCCGCGAACGAGAGCGCGGGCAACCACTCCACCCCATCGCGCAATTTGTATGCGGTGCGCTGGCGGCGCTCAGGCTCAAATGCGCGGTCAAGCAGGTCCTCGACCAGAGCAGGATCGATCGCGTCGAGCGGGATGATGGCAGCGTCAGAC
>JAYVKX010000379.1:0-2512 GCA_043768005.1 Novosphingobium sp.
GGCCAAGAAGCTCAACGAGTACGGCATCCAGATCCGCCAGGCGCGGGTGGTGCCCGATGTCGAGCGCGACATCGTCGAGGCCGTGAACGCGCTGCGCGAACGCCACGACTATGTCTTCACCACCGGCGGTATCGGCCCGACCCATGATGACATCACGGTGGACGCAGTGGCTGGCGCGCTGGAAGTTCCGGTGGTGATCCACCCCGGCGCCCGCGCCATCCTTGAAACCTATTACGAAACCCGCGGCGGGCTTAACGAAGCGCGCCTGCGGATGGCCCGCGTGCCCGATGGGGCAGAGCTGATCCCCAACCGGATGTCCGGCGCGCCGGGCATCCGCCACGGCAATGTGTTCATGATGGCCGGTGTTCCTTCGATCACCGCCGGAATGCTCGATGCGCTGACCGGCACCCTTGAAGGCGGGCTGCCGCTGCTCTCGGCCACGGTTGGCTGCTGGGTTCCCGAAAGCGAGATCGCCACTCTACTGCAGGATACCGAGCGGGCCTTTGATGGGTGCCAGATCGGCAGCTATCCATTCTTCCGCGAGGGCAGGACCGGGGCCAATTTCGTGATCCGTTCGGTCGATGCAGACCGGCTGGCCGGCTGTGCCAGCGCGCTGAGCGCAGGGCTTGAGGCGCTGGGCCGTGCAGTGGTTGCGGGCGGAATTTGAGGGCGCTGGTGGCAGGTCTGATGGCGACTGCACTTACCGCTTGCACCACCGCGCAGCCCCAGGCGCTGGGTGCGTTCGAGCAGGTCCTGGCGAGCGAGGCCAGCGCCACCGCCGCGCTGACCAAATGGTGCCGGGTGCGCGGGATCGCCAATCCGCCCGCGATCACCGCGCAGCGGGTGCTGACGGCGGATATCCCGCCGCCGCCTGAAATCCGCGCGCTGCTTCTGCCCGGCCCCGCCCAGCGGATCGCCTATCGCCATGTCCGCCTGACCTGCGGCGATGCAGTGCTGTCCATCGCGCAGAACTGGTACGTGCCCGATCGGCTGACCGCTGAAATGAACCGCACCTTAGAGACCAGCGATACCCCGTTTGGCCGGGTGATCGCGCCGCTTGGCTTCACCCGCGAATTGCTGGCGAGCGAGCGCGGAGCGGTGCCTGCTTGCCCGGCCGATACGATCTTGACGCAGCGCGCCTTGCTCCGCCTGGCAGACGGCCAGCCGGTCAGCGCCGTGATCGAATGCTATACCGCCGCGAACCTCGACCAGCAGTAACCAGTTAAGTTTACCGCGTTGCCAGTGTTCAAAACGGCACAGCGCATTCTGGGCGTTTGCGCTTCTCTCGCGTCCGTCCACAGCTGACGGTGCATATCGGGATCGTCCCGGTCCTGATTGACAGCAGGCATGCGGCGCAAGGGAGCAAGCGACGTGGGAATTGAAATACATTGCGAACCAAAGTTTACCGAGCAACGCCGGGCCAAGCGCAATGGGGTGCAGTTGAACTGCACCGTGCGCGAGCGGAGCCGTTCGGCGGTCGATGCCACGATCAACGATTTTTCGGCCAGCGGGATTCGCATCCAGAGCAACGGGGTGCCGCTGCCCGGCAACCAGATCTGGGTGAGGCTTTCCGGCCTCGACAGCCTGACCGGCCGCGTGGCCTGGACCAACGGCAATCTGGCAGGGGTCGAATTCGAACGTCCGCTCCATCCTGCGGTTGCCCTGCGGTTTGAACCCCGCGCCAGACAGGACACTGCCACCTATACCGAGGGACAGGCGCCCGCCAGCAATGTCGTGGCGCTTGATCCGCTGTTGTCGCGGCGCGAACAGATCATGCAAGGGGTCGCCGGATCAGACCATTCACCGCTCAAGCGGCGCAAGCAGCCCACCGGCGCTGGTATCATGGGTTCGATCAGCCGCACGGTTGCCCGAAACAGCGATCACCGCAACGAAGCGCGCTATAGCGATATCACCACCACCGGGCATATGGCGCTGACAATCGGGACGCAAAGCGCCCAGGTTGAGGATGTATCAAGCAGTGGCATCCGGATCCGTGCCGAACTGATGATCGAGATTGGCGGCACCTTGCCGATTACCTTCGAGGGATTTGATCCGATCGATGGCAAGCTGGTGTGGATGGGCAATGGCGAGGCCGGGATCAGCCTGCCGCCAGCCTCGCTCGAACTACACGGCAATCATCACTGATTGCCCGCACTAGACGTGAACGCCGGACATGAAACAGGCCGGGAGGGGAAACCCTCCCGGCCTGTTCAATTGCGCTTGGCCGAAGCTTAGCCGCCGTGCACTTGCGACACGTCGATCTTCAGGCCCGGACCCATCGATGAGGACAGGCCAACCTTGCGCAAATACTTGCCCTTGGCGCCAGCCGGCTTCGCCTTGATGATCGCATCGACGAAAGCATCGAAGTTGGCGCGGATCGCATCATCGCTGAAGCTCATCTTGCCGATGCCGGCGTGGATGATCCCGGCCTTTTCGACGCGGAATTCGATCTGGCCGCCCTTGGCTGCCTTGACCGCTTCGGCGACGTTGGGGGTGACGGTGCCCAGCTTCG
>JAYVKX010000380.1:0-2643 GCA_043768005.1 Novosphingobium sp.
GACAAATCCCCAACGCGGCGCTAGCCACTGGCTGGCCAATGAGCAAGGCGGCGCAGCGCGGCCTTGGCCAGATAGGGCCAGCTGAGCGGCCGCACGGGGTTGAACATATCTAGCCGATAGCGCGGGCGCACCGCCTCCATCCAGTCTCGCTTATAGCCATCATCGCCGGTGCCAAAATCAACCAGCTTAACGCCGTCCTGATCGATCACATGGGCGAATAACGCCGCCGAAAGCGCAGTTCCGGGCGAAAGCGGCTTGGCCTCCTCGATATGGGCCAGCTTGTGGATATAGGCGGTGTCGCCCTCAATGCTCCACAATTGCGCGGCGATGGCGCGGCCTTCATGGCGGGCAATTGCCAGGCGGAGGCGGCCAGCAGCCCCTTCGGCCATGGCGAAACGGCGCAGAAACGCGAGCGATCCCTCACTCGGCTTCCAGCTAGCGGCATAGATACTCGCATAGTCGGCCCAGGCGGTCTCATCAAAGGCGGTATGGATCACGGTTTCAATCTTGCCGGCCTTGCGTTTCAAGGTGGTGCGCAGCGGGCCAGGGCGGGCGGCAAGAAATTCAACGTAACTGCAGTTGTTTACAGGCAATATGTGATTAACGTCGCAAGCCTCGCGCTGCACCCGCCAGCCTGCCGTGGCAAAGGCGTTGGCGAGCATCGAAGTCTCTCCGCCCTCATCAGGCAGCGGGACCAGCGTGATCCGCCAGGCGCGGCGTTTCAGATCATGGGCAAGCGCGGTCAGCAGCGCGAGCCCATCGGCACCTTCGCTAATGATCGGACGAACCCGGAAGCTATACCAGTTGGCCAGTGTTTGAAGCTGTCCAGTGCCCGCGCGCAGCGGCAGAACTGCAATATCGGCCCCTTCACGCGCCACCGCCAACAGGGGCGCAAGGCCACATTCCTCCTCCAGCGCGCGCCACCATTCGATCCGGTCAAACGGCGCGGAGTGTTCATGCACGGCAAGCAGGCGGGCAAGGCGCGGATCACCTTGCACTTCATTAAGATCAGCGTGATATTCAATCGCGATCAACCGCCCGATCCCCTTGCCTGGAGCCAAATCAAAACCGTGCGCGCCGAAACTGTCAACCCGATCCGGCCGCTCGACCATCTCGCGGCGTGCGGAGCCGCTACGGCACCCGCACTTGTTCTGCGCGAGAGGACGCTTAGCTTCAAGGACTTAAGGATGCGTGTCGGCTCGCTGGCAGGCTGGTTGCGCGAACAACTGCCGCAAAGCGGTGCGCGGGTGGCAAGTTGGGCGGCAAAAGGTGAATTGAGCTGTTTGCTTCCGCTGGCGGCGGCGCGGGCCGGACTGGTTCATGTGCCCATAAATCCGCTGCTTAAACGCGCGCAGGTGGCGCATATTCTGCACGACAGCGGCGCAGCGATGCTGATCGGTACCCCGGCGCGGTTGGCCTCGCTGCTGCCTGATGATGTGCCGGGCAGTTGTGCGATCGCTCCCGAAGCAGCGGCGCTTGAAGGCACCGGGGATCTGCCGCCATCCACCGCCAATCCCGCCGATCTGGCGGCGATACTCTATACCAGCGGCTCAACCGGGCTGCCCAAGGGAGTGATGCTCAGCCATGCCAATATGTGGCTCGGGGCCGAAAGCGTTGCAGATTATCTGGGCCTTGCCCCGGATGACCGGGTATTGGCGGTGCTGCCATTGTCGTTCGATTACGGGCAGAACCAGCTGCTTTCAACCTGGTATGCCGGGGCTTGCGCAGTTCCGCTTGATTATCTGACACCGCGCGATGTGGTGAAGGCGGTTAGCCGTCATGACGTCACTACACTGGCTGCGGTTCCGCCGCTGTGGGTGCAACTGGCCGAGCTTGAATGGCCGCCCGAAATCGCCACTAAACTGCGCCGCCTGACCAATAGCGGCGGCGCGTTGACCCCTGATCTGGTCGGGCGGCTGCGTGCGCGGTTCCCGCAGGCACGGCTGTTTCCGATGTACGGATTGACCGAGGCGTTTCGCTCAACCTACCTCGATCCGGCGCTGGTCGATACCCATCCCGCCTCGATGGGAAAGGCGATCCCTCATGCTGAAGTACTTGTAATTGCAGACAATGGTTCACTTGCTACAGATGGTGAAGAGGGCGAGCTGGTTCATTGCGGGCCGCTGGTGGCACAAGGCTATTGGCAGGATGCCGGGCGCAGTGCCGAGCGGTTTCGGCCAGCCCCCGCTATCTCGCGCTATGGCGGAATGGCGGTATGGTCGGGTGACCGGGTCAAGCGTGACCGCGACGGCTTGCTCTATTTTGCCGGGCGTCGCGATGCGATGATTAAAAGTGCGGGCAACCGGATCAGCCCGCAAGAGATCGAGGATGCGGCGCTGGGGAGCGGTCTGGTGGCCGAAGCACTGGCGCTGGGCATTCCCGATGCGCAGCTGGGGCAGGCGGTTCACTTGATCGTCCGGGCGGCACCGGGCAGCTCTCAAGCTACGGAATTTTTGCCACATATCCTTATGCAGGAATTACCGAATTTTATGCAACCAAAGCAGATTCATTGGCGCGATGCGATGCCGATCGGGCCCAATGGCAAGATTGATCGGGCGGGCCTTTATGCAGAGTTGACGGCATGAGACCGCTCGGCCCGATCCCCGCTGGATATGCCGCCATAGAGGGCGAACTGGCGATTGC
>JAYVKX010000381.1:0-5061 GCA_043768005.1 Novosphingobium sp.
GCAGCACCTGGTAATCGAGCTGCTGTTCCTCGAACAATTCCTCGCCGGTATCGGGATCGAAGCCGATCTGGATCCGGCGGCCGAGCGGCTTGCCCTTGGCGGCGGCGGTGCGGATCTTGTCGTTGAAGCCGGAAATATTGCGCACTGAAAGCTCGCTCATCATCCGGTAGCGGCGCTCCATTTCCTCAACCGCCCATTTGAGTGCGCGGACCGCCTTGGCAGGCTCGGTAACCACGGGGGATAGCAGGTGCGGTATATCGTCGTAGCTTTTCAGCTCGAGCACCTTGGGATCGACCAGGATCAGGCGGCATTGCTGCGGAGTTAGCCGGTAAAGCAGCGAGAGCAGGATGCAGTTGAGGCCAACCGATTTGCCCGATCCGGTGGTGCCCGCAACCAGCAGATGCGGCATGGCGGCAAGATCGGCGACGATCGGCTCGCCCGAAATATCCTTGCCCAGAATGATCGGCAGCAGCGCCTTGGAGGCGGCAAATTGTTCACACGCGACCAGTTCCTTGAAGCTGACCATCTGGCGGTCGACGTTGGGCAGCTCGATGCCC
The DNA here is from genome assembly GCA_043768005.1 of Novosphingobium sp. Taxonomy (GTDB): domain Bacteria; phylum Pseudomonadota; class Alphaproteobacteria; order Sphingomonadales; family Sphingomonadaceae; genus Novosphingobium. The sequence continues at coordinate 558 of JAYVKX010000381.1, forward strand.
ATCACGGTGCGCCCGGGGATCGAGGAGACGCGCGCGGAAATCGCGCTCATATTGCGGGCGATATCATCGGCCAGGCCGATCACCCGCGACGCCTTGATGCCCGGCGCGGGTTCCAGCTCGTACATGGTCACCACCGGCCCGGTGCGGACTGCGGTAATCTCGCCCTTGACGTTGAAATCATCGAGCACGGTTTCCAGCAGCCGGGCATTGCGTTCCAGCGCCAGCCGATCAATCTTCTTGTGGCTGCCTTGCGGGACATCGGCGAGCAGATCGAGGCTGGGCAGGACATATTGCGCGAACATATCGGCCTGACGGCTGTTTCCCGAAAGCGCCGCCGCCTTGATCGCGCGGCTCGGGTCGGAGATTTCGGGCGGGCGGCGCGGGGCGTGGATTTGTTCGCCTTGCACCCTCTCTCCGCGCTGAGTTGGGGTGTCGCGCAGCTTCGGCTCGCGCGGCTTGAGGAAGGGAATGGCGCGCGCAGCTGCGCCATCGCGGCTCTGTCGCAGCGCGCCGGGCAGGGTCAGCAAGCTACCCCAATCCAGCGCAAACACCCGACCCGCCAGCAGCGAACCGCCCAGCAGCGCCGTGATACCGGCCGCAAAAATGGCCCAGCCTTGCGCGGCTTGCGGCAGCAACCCGGCCGCTGCGCGGACCGCGCCTGCGCCAAGCAGCCCAGCGATACCGCCCATCGATGCGGGGAGCGAGCCGCCCGGGCCAGTAAAACTTAGCGCCAGCACGGTGGCGAGCAGCGCCATCGCGAACAGCAGCACGCCGATCGGGCGCCACCAGGCGTGGTTGGCATGGGGCAGATCGGCATTGTCCTCTTCCTCGACAAAGCGCCACAGCTTGCGGGAAAAGACATAGAGCAGCGGCAGGAACAGCGCCGAAACCGGGCCGAACAGGAATAGCGCGCGTTCGGCCACCCAGCCGCCAGCTGCGCCCATCCAGTTCAGCACCGGGCCGCCTGCTGCGGTGGAAACCGAGGGATCGGTCTGGTGATAGCTAACCAGCGCGAGGGCGAGGAACACCATTGCGGCCAGCAGCGCGATTGCCCCGGTCAGCTCAAGGCTACGGCGCAGGCTGCGGCGCAAGACCGCGCGCCAGTTTGGGGCCGAAGCTGGGCCGATTGCACGTGAAGCCATGATATTCCCCTGGGTCCGATACCCATCATGCGCCTTTGGGTGACTCCACGTCAAGAATCCTCATGTTATTAAGGGTCAGTCAGCCCATCGATTGCGGCCCAGTGGGCGATGCGCAAGCTGCGCGCGCGGGCCGGGGTCATGCCGCCCAAGGCGATCACCGGGACAGCGGACCGGCGGGCGAGCAGGCGAAAGCGGAGCTTGCCCAAGGCCCGCGCGCCGGGATGCGACCGGGTTTGGAAAATGGGGGAGAGCAGCACCGCATCGGCGCGCCGGGCCATGGCCAGTTCGCTTAAGCAATGCACCGTGGCCAGTCGCAGCACCCGAGGCCCGCGCGCCAGTTGCGCCGGGCTGCCATAGGCCCCGTCTGCGCCCCAGGCTCTTGCTTGCCGCGCGCTACCCGCCAGCACCACCAGATGGCCGCGCGCCCGCGCAATCCGGGCCAGCCGCTCAAATCGGGCGCGGCGTGTTCCCGGTGGCAAATGATAATGGCGATAGATAAAGCCGCTGCCACGCGGCAGGCGCAGCAACGCCGCCTCAAGTCTCGCGTCATTGCGCGCATCGCTGATAAGCCACGGTGTAGGCTGGCGCTGGGGCATCCGCGCGTTATAGCAGCGCGCCATGAATGAACCAGCCACCCTGCTTGACCAGATCCGCAGCCGGATCGCCACCGCCGTCCGGATCTCGGGCCGCCAGCCCGGCGATGTTACCCTGATCGCAATCAGCAAAACCCACGCCGCAGCGCAGATCACCCCGCTGATCGCGGCGGGCCAGCGCGTGTTTGGGGAGAACCGGGTGCAGGAAGCGGCGCAAAAATGGCCGGCCCTGCGCGAGGCGCATGGCGATATTTCGCTGCATCTGGTCGGGCAGTTGCAATCGAACAAGGCGGATGAGGCGGTGCAGCTGTTTGACTGCATCCATTCGCTGGACCGGCTTTCGCTGGTCAGCGCACTGGCCCGCGCGATGAACAAGGCCGGACGGCAGGTGCCCTGCTTCATCCAGATCAATATCGGTGCCGAGGAGCAGAAGGGCGGGGCAGCGATTGCCGATCTGCCCGCTTTGCTGGCCGCAGTTCGAACTGCCAATATCCCGCTGGCCGGCTTGATGTGCGTGCCGCCCGCCGGGATCGAGGCGGCGCCATTTTTCGCGCTTACTGCCAAGCTGGCCGATGCTTATGGCATCACCGGTTTGAGCATGGGGATGAGCGAGGATTTCGAAACGGCAATAATGCAGGGCGCCACCCACGTCAGGGTGGGCAGCGCCCTGTTTGGTTCGCGCGGTTAGAACTCGATTGCCAGCTCTACGCCGACAACCCGGCCCTTGCTGAGCGGTGAGAAGGTGCCGGCTGCGGGGCGGGGATCGAACGGGCGGTTGTTGCCATCAGACAGCGCGCCCGCGCCGAACGGGATCTGGGTGTCCCCGCCGAACTGGACTTCATCCAGCAGATTCTTGCCATAGACCGACAGGCTCCAGCCCTTGACCGGCATATTCCAGGTGATGTTGGCATCAAGGTTGTCGGCCTTGGGGATCCAGCCGAAGTTGTTGTCGGTATAGCCATAGCGATCGCGATGCTGGAAGCTGACCCGGCTGACCAGACTGGAATTGCCGCCCAGCGACAGTTCATGGATCACGCCCATGCCCCAGGTCCACTTGGGCACGCGCGGCAGGGCCAGGGCAAAATCTTCGGGGCCAACGCTGCCATTGCCCGAGATGTCGAAGAACACCTTGGTATATTTGGCATCAATATAGCCGACATTGGCCATGAGGATCAGATTGCCGCCCACAGAATAGCGCGCCTCAGCCTCGCCGCCGTTGATCCGGGCATTGGCGGTGTTGAAGATGGACTGGGCGACACCGGCCGATCCGCTCGACTGGTTGATCTCGCGCTGCATCCCGCCGATATTGGTCCGGTAGGCGGCCAGGTTTAGCGTACCCTTGCGGTCTGCGGTCTGCAGCTTGAGGCCCACTTCATAGCTATCGACCTTTTCCGCATCGAACGCGGGGCTGCCATTGGCAGCGGCGAGCGCCTCGAACGCGGTCGGTGCGGTGATGCGGAAGTTGTAGCCGCCCGACCGATAGGCACGGGTCCAGCTGGCATAGGCCAGCAGATCGCGGTCCAACCGATAGGTCAGCCCCAGCTTCGGGGTCCAGTTTGACCAGCTGCGCTTGTCGGTAAAGCCGTTGTGCTCAGTCGGGATCAGCGAATTGTTGCCACTGGTCGGGCAAGTCTGGGCAATCACCGAACAGGCCGCGCGCGGACGGACGTAGGTAACCGCAGCGTCCTTGTCCTCCTTCGACCAGCGGATCCCGGTGTTAAGCGTCAGCGCTTCGGTCAGAGAATAGTCCGCCGCCGCAAACAGGCCGTAAACATCATGCTTCTGGCGGCCGCCGCCATAGAAGGTCAGCGGGCTGGCGGTCGGCAGATTGCGATCTTCGTCATAGCCGACGTCCTGATGGAAAATGTAGCTGCCGACCGTCAGATCGAGCGCGCCGAATTTGCCGTTATAACGCAATTCGTTGGACCACTGCTCCTGCGCCAAGGCGGTCTTGGAGTGGAAGCGGAACAGCGGCGAGGCATCGATATCGTTGTTGGTGCTCTGGCGGTAATGACGATAGCCAAAAATATTGGTCACCGCGCCATCGCCGATTTCATAATCACCGCGCAGCACACCAAACCAGCTGCGTGACTTGTAAAAGCCTTCATTATCAATGCTTATCTTGAAGCTGTCGCGGGCAAACTGGCCGTGGTTCTGGCCAGCGGCACCGTCGCCCTTGCTGTCAAACAGCTCACCCTTGAGGCTGATCTTCAGCGGGCCGGAATTATAGGCGAGGCCAGCACGCAGGATTGTCGTCTCGGCCTTGCCCAGATCGCCGCCGTTGAACAGGTTCTTGAAATAGCCCCCGTCCGAATTGTGATAGGCGCCCAGTTTAATCCCCAGCGTATCGGTCAGCGGGCCAGAGGCGGTGCCCTGCATCGTCATGGACAGCGCACCGCGTCCGCCATCAACCGGGCCATCAGCGCTGCCGCGCACCTTGAACTTCCAGTCCTTGGTCGGGTTGCCGGTGTTCAGCAGTACCGCACCGCCGGTGGTGTTGCGGCCAAACAATATGCCCTGCGGACCGCGCAGGATCTCGACCGAATCAAGATCGAACACATCGAAGACCACGCCCGAATTGACACCCAGATAGACCCCATCGACAAAAGTGCCGACGGTTGGATCGATCGAGGGGATCGAGCTGTTGATGCCAAGGCCGCGGATCGCGAAATTGGCGGTGCCACGGGTGGTGCCAACCTGATCGAGCGAAACGCCCGGCGCCGAATAGGTCAGCGACTGGATATCGCGCACTTTGAGTGCCTCCAGCGT
>JAYVKX010000382.1:0-2153 GCA_043768005.1 Novosphingobium sp.
CCAAGAAGATGTAATCTTCGCCTTACGGCAAGCAAGATTGGGCGCGCGCGGGCAACCTCGCGCGCCTTTTCTTTTGTCCGGTGCAGACGCTCGTCTTGATATTCTTAATCGCTCGATTAACACTGCGCCCACATGAGCGACTCCAGTAATTCGCTAGCCGAGGGACTAACCCGCGCGCTTGACCGCGTCGGCCTGCCCGCACCCGTCGGGCTGGAGCGCCTGTCGGGCGGGGCCAACATGGAAAGCTGGCGCTTTTCGGCGGGCGATCATTCGCTGGTGCTGCGCCGCGCACCCTCGGCAGCGATAATGGCCGCCCGCCCGATGGACCACGCCGGTGAAGCCAGCTTGGTCCGCGCGGCGCAGGCCAGTGGCGTGATCGCGCCCGAAGTCGTGGTCGAACTCGTCCCCGAAGACGGCATCGGCAGCGGCTTTGTGATGCGCGCGTTGCCCGGCACCGCCGATCCCAGCGCCATCCTGGCGGGTGACGATCCCGCGCCGCTCCTGCAAGACATCGCGCAAAGCCTGACCGCGATCCACCGCATTCCCATCGCTCAGGTCCAGGCGGCACCCGAAATGGATACCGCGACGGCGCTGGCTGGCTTGCGCGAGCGGTTCATCGGTCATGGCGCGGACCGCCCGGTGCTCGCGCTCGCATTGCGCTGGCTTGAAGCCAATCTGCCCGATCCGGTTCCGCCGCGGCTGGTCCATGGTGATTACCGGCTGGGCAATCTGCTGGTCGAGGACGGCCGCCTGACCGGCGTGCTCGACTGGGAAGTCGCGCATCGCGGCGATCCTCACGAGGACCTGGCGTTTGGCTGCATGACGGTGTGGCGCTTTGCCCGCCCGGACCGGCCCGCTTTCGGGCTGGCCAGTCTGGAGGAGTGGTTCACAGCTTATGAGGCGGCGGGCGGCGTCCCGGTCGATCCGGCGCGGTTCCGCTTCTGGCTAGTCTACCGCACGCTGTGGTGGGCGCTGGGCTGCCTCGACATGGGCAAATACTGGCGCGAGGGAATGGACCGCTCGCTTGAGCGAGTGGTCATCGCGCGGCGCACCTCCGAACAGGAAATCGACCTGCTGTTGCTGCTGGAGGAAGAGGCACCGCAAGCCGAACGTGATCGCTCCTTGCCAGCGCTCAGGCCGGCGCTAGGGCCGCCCTCCGGCGAAGCCGGTGCGGGCGAAATCCTCACCGCGATTTCGGAATGGCTGGCAGCCGACATCAAGCCGCTGGTCAGCGGGCGCGGCAGGTTCGATCTGGCGGTGGCGCGCAATGCGCTTGGCATCGTCACCCGCGAACTGGCGCAACGCCCGCAGGCGAGCGATGCCGCATTATCGGCCGATATGCTGGCGGGCCAAGCAAACCTCGCCACACCGGGCCTGCTGGCCCGGTTGCGCCGCATGACGCTCGACAAACTCGCGGCCGATATGCCGAAATATCCGGGACTCGCGATTGCGCGAGCGCGGTGGGAAGGACCCTGACGATGGATTTTGCACTGCCCGAAGATCTACTGGCCTATCTCGGTGAGCTCGATGGCTTCATCGCCCGTGAGATCAAGCCGCTGGAGGAGCAGGACGACAACATCCGCTTCTTCGACCACCGCCGCGAATATGCCCGCACCGATTTCGAGAATCAGGGCCTCCCCCGGCCCGAGTGGGAAGAACTGCTGCGCGAAGCCAGCCGCCGCGCCGATGCGGCAGGCCACTGGCGCTTTTCCGCGCCCAAGAAATACGGCGGGAAGGATGGCTCCAATTTGTGGATGGCGGTGATCCGCGACCGTTTCGCCGCTATGGGTCTGGGCCTCCACAACGATCTGCAGAACGAACATTCGATCGTCGGAAATTTCCCGTTCGTTGCGATGTTCGAACATTTCGGGACGCCCGAACAGCAGGAAGAATTCATCCTGGGCGGGTTTGAGCGCAAGCGCCGGGTGGCGTTCGGCTTGACCGAACCAGATCACGGCTCCGACGCCACCCACATGGAGACCCGCGCAGTGCGCGAAACCCACGATGGGGTGGCGGGATGGCGGATCGACGGGCGCAAGATGTGGATCACCGGCATGCACGTCGCCACGCATTGCGCAGCGTTCTGCCGCACATCGGGCAACGCGGGCGAGGCGCGCGGCATCACTTGCCTGCTCGTGCCCGCCGAAACCCCG
>JAYVKX010000383.1:0-6119 GCA_043768005.1 Novosphingobium sp.
CTGTTCGCCAAACCAAATGCCGCGCAGCTGCTGCGCACGGCTCTGGCCAAGCCTGGCTACCAGCCCCGTCCGATTGCGATGGGAACCAACACCGATCCCTATCAACCGATCGAGGAACGCTATCGGATCACCCGCGCGATCCTGGAGGTTTGCCTGGAAACGCACCATCCGGTAACGATCACCACCAAATCGGCCCGCGTCATCCGCGATCTTGATCTGCTGGGCGAGCTGGCGAGGGAGCGGCTGGTCGCGGTCGGCGTTTCAATCACCAGTCTTGATCCCCGGCTCTCCGGCCTGCTTGAGCCGCGCGCCTCATCGCCCGCAAAGCGGCTGGATGCGCTGGGCCAGCTGGCGGCGGCGGGCATCCCGGCGCATGTCTCGATCGCGCCCGTCATCCCCTCGATCACCGATGAGTTCATGGAAGGGATCCTTGGCGAAGCAGCGCAGCGCGGCGTAACCTCGGCCAGCTGGATCATGCTGCGCCTGCCGCATGAAGTTGCGCCGCTGTTTCGCGAATGGCTGGATGTCCATTTTCCCGACCGGGCGAACAAGGTGATGGGCATCGTCCAGTCTATCCGCGCCAATGAGAATGGGGGCCGCGATAATGATCCGGGCTTTTTCACCCGGATGAAACCGCAAGGCGTCTGGGCCGATGTTTTCCGCGCGCGGTTCCGCATTGCCAGCAATCGGCTGGGGATCAATGATTCAAAGCTGTTCCTTGATGTAAGTGCATTCAATCGGCCAAGTCTGGATGGGCAGTTGCAGCTGTTGTGAACCGATGACTATTGCAATCATTATATAATCTTTAGCTGGCATGATCTTAATTTCTACCAATTGCCACTTTAGATAAGTTTGTGACTCCTCTGGCAGACTGTGCTAGCCAAATTTCTGCCTATCGCGACCGAGTCGAAACCGCGAACCGATATAGTCGGGTCGCTATTCGCTCTTCCGACACCGCACGAAATGGCAACAAGGACCGGTCCGGCAGACTCCACTGGGGAGCCGCTCCGCGTACCGGCAATTGGTGTAGGAGTCGGAACAATGAAACTACTTCGCAAAGTTAGGACCGCACCGCGCGATCTCAAGGTTTCTGCTGCGGTCGTCGCGGTGGTGGCTGGTTCGCTGATGATCGGAATCCCTGTGCTCGCCACCCCCGGATCGGGTTTTGCGCCTACTCCGCTGTCAAAGGGTCTGTTTGGGCAGATGGACGTCAAGGCGGACAAGACTGGTCAATGGGACTTGTTCCTCAAGACCAAAGCATCGTCCGATCTGGGGGTCGATCAGCTCGCGGTCGCCGCCGGGGGATACAGCGGCTGGCATAGCCATGCAGGCGCGACTTTCATAACAGTTACATCGGGCGAGATTACCTGGCTTGATGGCCCCGGCTGCTCATCAACCACATATCACGCTGGCGAAGGCTTTGTTGAGCCGGCCAACCATGTCCATCAGGTGCGCAATAATACTGGAGCGCCTGCGACAATCGTCGCGGTCCAAATTCGCCCATCGGGCACGCCAGGACGGATCGACGCACCCGCGCCGACCAACTGCAACTAGTCAAGTTGCGCCAGTAAACCTGGGTTGGGCGGCGGCTGAAGCAGCCGCCCATACCGCCATGTTGCTGCGCAGCGCTCTTGTCAAAATCCCGCCGTCTCGCTAGTTGATGCGCTACGGGACAAAGCGGTTTCCCGTTCAGGCTTTGGCCCAATGACCGCGTAACTCTTCGATGGAGAGTACGCATGCGTTTGTTTGATCCAGTCAATCACACAGTCGATCCCCAGTTATGGTCGCGGCGACGGGCGATGTCTGCTTTGTTGCTGGTCGCGGCAAGTTCCGCTTGTACACACACCGGGGCTAGCCGCACCCCGATCGTGCTGTTTGTGTGTCAGGCCGGAACCGCGAAAAGCGCTATAAGCCGCGAGATATTCCGCCGCCGCGCCAGTGAACGCAAAATCGCGGTCACGGCATTTTCGCGCGGGCTGGTGATCGAAGATCATGTCTCGCCCGCGCTGAAACAGCAGCTTGCCGCAGACGGGATCGATCCCAGCGCAGACCCATATCAGGTTCTGACCGCGCAAGACTGGCAGCGCGCCGACATTTTGATCTGGTTCAATCCCTTGCCGCCTGCAGTGAACCATCCCGCGATGCGCGATTGGTCAGATTTGCCCTCGTTCAATGATAGCTTTGCGATTGCGCGGCCAATTCTGGATCGGCGGATCGATGCACTGCTTGATGAATTATCGCACTTTCAACCCCGCAAAAGCTGATTTCAATCGTTCGCGATCGCCTCAACCAGCCGAAAGATTGCGCCGCCAATTTTGTGCACCAATCCTGCACCGATCATCACGGCGGGCGCGATCCACAGATTGTCCGGATCATAGCCCCAGCCCAGCTTGAGCAATATGTCGATCAAACTGGCGACGAATATCACCGCTGCGACCAAGGCGATCAGACCGCACAAGGCATCGAAGGCCCGGATCAGGTAAGGCGCATAAACATCCCAGAACATCGCAGCCCCCCCTTTTTTATTTCAACCGTGCCGCTCGCTCGGGGCGAAGCGCACCAATCGGCTGTCCGCCACTGCCGCCGTGCGGTGCGGGACGATGTCGCTAATATATGTCTCATCCTTGACCATCGCCAGAAAGGTAGCGTTGTCTGGATAGCCCATCACAAACGCCTCGTCCCATTCATCCGCCGGGCCGGTGACGGTGCATTCAAGCTGGCCTTGCCAGACCATCGCTGCGCCGGAATCCCTGACCAGTGCTTGAAACCCTGCGGCGTAAATCGCATAGGCTTCGCGCCCGGTCAGTCCTTTACCGTGGTTCGGGTGATCGGCGGGATAATCAGCCTGATCCTTGAATTTGATCAGATTGAGCATCTGGATCGGCGTATCGCGGGGGAGCGATTTGAACAGCGCCCAGTGCTCACGCGAGGGATCGATGTGGGGCATTTCAATTGGTCAGCCGGTAATCGCGGAACTGCTCGCGCAGATCCTTCTTGCTGATCTTCCCGGTTCCGGTGTGCGGAATTTCATCAACGAATTCAACCGCATCAGGCAGCCACCATTTGGCGATCCTGTCTGCCAGATAATCGCGAATTTCCTTGGCGTTGGCCTCAACCCCCGGTTTCTTGACCACCACCAGGATCGGGCGCTCATCCCAGCGCGGATGATATATCCCGATCGCGGCCGCCTCTGCCACAGCCGGATGGCCGGCGGCGGCATTTTCCAGTTCGACCGAGCTGATCCATTCGCCGCCCGATTTGATCACATCCTTGGTCCGGTCGGTCAGCTGCAGCGTGCCGTCGGGATGGATCGCTGCAACGTCGCCGGTATCGAACCACTGGCCGTCCACCGTCGCGTCGGCGTCGGCTTTGAAGTAGCGTTTGATCACCCACGGCCCGCGCACTTGCAGCGTGCCGGAGGTCTTGCCATCGCGCGCTAGTTCCTTGGTGGAATCATCCAGATCAACGCAGCGCAGTTCCACCCCGAACGGCACCCGGCCCTGCATCAGCTTGATATCAATCTGCTGTTCAAAATTCTTGTCAGCCCAGTCCCAGGTCATCGCCCCGGTGGTGCCAATGGGCGAGGTTTCAGTCATCCCCCAGGCATGGGCGACATCGATCCCGGCCCGCATCAGCCGTTCCAGCATGAAGCGCGGTGCAGCTGATCCGCCGATTATCGCCAGTTTGAGATCGGGTAGCGCTACCCCGCTGGCATCCATATGCTGGAACATACCGAGCCACACTGTCGGCACACCAGCAGAATGCGTTACCCGCTCGCGCACCATGAGATTGCACAGTACCGCCGGATCGTTGACTGCCGAGAAGACGAATTTGATCCCCGCTGCCGCACCCGACCAGGGCAGGCCCCAACTGGCGGCATGGAACATCGGCACGATCGGCAGCATGACGGCGCGGGTGCTGAAGTTGAAAATCGCCGGCTGCAAGCCGGTGATTGCGTGGAGCATGGTGGAACGATGCTCATACAGCACACCCTTGGGATTGCCGGTGGTGCCGCTGGTGTAGCACAACATGCAGGGATCGCGCTCGTCGCCGGTCGTCCATTCAGTGTTGCCATCTTCGGCAGCGATCCAATCCTCGAACTGTCCGTTATCATAGCAGACAAACTGCTTGATCGAGGTCCAGCGCGGTTTCATCCGATCAATGATCGGCTGGAACACCGCATCATACAGCAGCACCTGATCCTCGGCATGATTGACGATATATTCCAGCTGATCGTCGAACAGCCGCGGGTTGACCGTGTGGAGCACACCGCCCGCCCCGACCGCGCCATACCAGCTGACCAGATGGCGGCTGTGGTTCATCGCCAGCGTGGCAATCCGATCCCCCTTGCCCACGCCAAATCGGCGCAGCGCCTGCGTCATCCGCATCGCATCGTGGCGAATACCGGCCCAGTTAGTGCGGGTTTCGCTACCATCAGCCCATCGCGTAAGGATTTCGCGAGTGCCATGTTCACGCGCCGCATGATCAATCAGATGGGTTACCCGAAGATCGAAATCCTGCATCGCTCCCAGCATTGCCATATTCTCCCAAGGCCACTGCCTTCACGCAACAAGCCGCAAATGGCTGGAGCCGCGTCTGGCCGTTAGCGATACATTGGCAAGACCTTCGATCAATGCCAAGCGTTCTGCAAGTTCGCTGTCCAGCAGGAAATCGCGGCCCAGCCGAATGGTTGGTTCATTGGCCGTGCCAGTGCGCAGCCGCACCAGCACTTCGCCGCGCCCTTCAGCGCCGCCGGGCAGGATCAACGCCAGCTCAGCCAGCGCTTCGGTCCGCGCAATATCGCAGGTCAGCACCATCCGCGCGCCGCTTTTTACCTCGGCCAATGGCCGCGCGCCGCGCACGGTGATGCGCGGCGGTTCTTCGGGGCTGGGGCTATCCAGTTCGACATTGATCAGCAGGCAGGTGCCTTCCTTGGCCCAGCCCAGCATCGGTTCAACCAGCGATTCTTCAAAACATGAGGCAGAGAATTGCCCAGTGTTGTCAGAGAAATCGGCGATCACGAAATCCTTGCCGCGCTTGGTCTTGCGCCGCTGCACATTCTCGATCAGCACCGCCATCACCGCTGGCTGGCGGCCCGCGCCAGACCCGCCGCTGGCGATCAGACTGCCATGGGTGCGCGCACCATTGGCCGATGCCACCGCGCGATATTGCTCCACCGGATGCGCCGCAAAATAGAAGCCGAAATTCTCCCGCTCCTTCGCCATCTGCTCGGGCTTGCCCCACGGCTCGGCTGCCACCAGCCGCAGCGCAGGCGCGGAATGATCGTCACCGCCAAACAACCCGGCCTGGCCGCTGGTGCGGCTGCGCTCGGCCTCGTCAGCCACGGCCAGCAGCATATCGGCATTGGCCATCACCAGCGCGCGATTGGGTTCAATACTATCGAGCGCGCCTGCACCCGCCAATCCTTCAAGCTGGCGGCGGTTCATCGATCCGGGTGGCACCCGGGCGAACAGATCTTCCAGGCTTTCGAACCAGCCGTGCGCCTCACGCTCTGCCACGATCGCATCCATCGCCTTTTCGCCGACATTGCGGATGCCCGCCAGTGCATAGCGAACCGCATAGCCCGCATCGGTGCGCTCAACGGTATATTCCGCCTCGGACCGGTTCATATCCGGGCCTTCCAGCGCGACGCCGGCGCGGCGCATATCATCGACAAAGATCGAGAGCTTTTCCGATTGGTGCATATCGAAACACATCGAGGCTGCGTAAAATTCATGCGGATAATGCGTTTTGAGCCAGGCGGTCTGATAGGCGAGCAGGGCATAGGCGGCGGCGTGGCTTTTGTTGAAGCCGTAGCCCGCAAACTTGTCGATCAAGTCGAACAGCTCATTGGCCTTCTTCGGCTCGATCCCGGAAAGTTCCGCGCAGCCGGAGATGAAGCGCGCGCGCTGCGCGTCCATTTCCTTCTGGTCCTTTTTGCCCATCGCCCGGCGCAGCAAATCGGCATCCCCCAGCGAATAGCCCGCCAGGACCTGCGCGGCCTGCATCACCTGTTCCTGATAGACGAATACACCATAGGTTTCGGATAGGATCCCTTCCAGCTTTTCATGCGGATATTCAATCGCTTCCAGCCCGTTCTTGCGGCGACCGAACAGCGG
>JAYVKX010000384.1:0-4151 GCA_043768005.1 Novosphingobium sp.
CGTATCGGCGAAAATCAGCGGATTGTCGGAGACGCCATTGGCCTCGATCCCCAGCGTCGTCGCCGCCTGTCGCAGCAGATCGAGCACCGCGCCCATCACCTGAGGCTGGCAGCGCAAACAATACGGATCCTGTACGCGGTGATCGCCGGTGAGGTGCGAGGCACGGATGGCAGAGCCTGCCATCAGCCCCCGCAACATGGCTGCCGTCTCGATTTGCCCCGTATGGCCGCGCAGCGCTTGGATGCGCGGATCGAACGGCGCGTCCGAGCCTTTGGCGGCTTCGGTGGAAAGCGCGCCGGTCAGCAACGCAGAGCCGAACAGCAGCTCGGCTTCGAACAGCCCGGCAAGCGCGTAGGCGCAGGAGAATTGCGTGCCGTTGAGCAGCGCCAGCCCTTCCTTGGGGCCGAGGGTGAGCTGGGTGAGGCCTGCCTTTGCCAAAGCCTCGGCTGCGGGCATTCGCGCCGCGTCCAGCCATATCTCGCCCGTGCCGATCATCGCCGCGGCCATATGCGCAAGCGGCGCCAGATCGCCCGAGGCACCGACCGAGCCCTGCGCCGGAATTACCGGCGTCAGCCCCTGTTCGAGCATCGCACCCAGAAGTTCGACTGTCGCCAACTGAACGCCCGAAGCCCCTTGCGCCATGCTGGCCAGCTTCAGCGCCATCATCAGCCGCGCGATCGGCACCGGCATGGCATCCCCGACGCCGGCGGCATGGCTCAGCACGATATTGCGCTGGAGGGTCAGCAGATCATCGTCGCTGATGCGGACGCTGGCGAGTTTGCCGAAGCCGGTGTTGATCCCGTAAACCGGCTCGCTGCGGGACAGGATCCGCGCCACCGCCGCCGCGCTGGCCGCGACCGCCGCGTGGCAAGCCGGATCAAGCACCACCGCTTCGCCCCGGTATATGCTGCGCCAATCGGCCAGCGCGACATTTCCGGGAACCATGCGGATCATTGCGGCATCTCCATTGCTTGTCCTTGCGCCCAGATGAGCGGGAACAGCGGATCATCAAGTTCGGCTCCGGCCGGCAACCGCGCAGCCAGGCCCGGAAATTCGGGCGAGGTGCGCCAGGCCCGGGGGGTGTGGCGCACATCGTCACCGATGCAGCGCACCGAAAAAACCCGGCGGCGGCTGGCGCTGCCAGCGGCACGGTGCAGGCTCAGCATGTGAAATGCGATCGCATCGCCCGGCGCCATTTCCCAACCGAGAATGCGGTGCCGATCAGGCTCAGCGTCGATATCGGGCAGTTCGGCAAGGCTGCCTTCGGGGAACCAGCTTGCCTGGCTATCGACGAAGCTGCGCGGCATCAGCCACGGGCCGCGATGCGATCCGGCGACGAATTCCAGGCTGGCCGCGCGCGGCACCGGGTCGGCGGGAATCCAGAAGCTGACCGTCTGCTGCCCAGCGATATTATAATAGGGCTGATCCTGGTGCCAGGGCGTGGGCTGGCGGGTTCCAGCCTCCTTGGTCAGCATGTGATCGTGGTAGAGCCGCACGCTGGCGCTCTGCATGAACGCGGCAGCGAGGTGCGGCAGTTCCGAGCCAGAGATTACCGCACGGTAGTGGGGATTTTCCTGCCAGGTGCAGAAATCCTCGACAAAGCGGCCCGGATCGTCGGCCCCGCTTGCCACTTTGACATTGATACTGGGCGCGGCAAGATTGGCCTCGATCCCCTCGCGCAGCCGTTCGAGCAGCGGCGCAGCTAGCAGGCCGCGGATCACCACGGCCCCGTCGCGGGCGAAATCGCTCGCCAGTTCGGCAGTTGCGCGCATGGTCAACTCAGTCCCCTGTAGACCCGCGCGTGAAGCGGGTTTGCACCGATGCGATAGACCAGTTCGCCCACGCGCTCGACGTCCCAGATCGCCAGATCACAGGCCTTGCCTGCTTCCAGCGTGCCGGTCTCACCCAGCAGACCAAGCGCCCGCGCCGCCTCCCGCGTGACCCCGGCGAGGCATTCCTCCACCGTCAGGCGGAACAATGTCGCGCCCATGTTCAGCGTCAGCAGCAATGAAGTGAGCGGCGAGGTGCCGGGGTTGCAGTCTGTCGCCAGCGCGATCGGTACGCCTGCGGCGCGCAGCTTGGCGACCGGCGGCGGCAGGGTTTCGCGGGTGAAATAATACGCCCCCGGCAGCAGCACAGCGACAGTGCCAGCCGCTTTCATCGCTGCGATCCCGGCATCATCGAGATGTTCCAGATGATCCGCCGAAAGCGCGCCAAAGCTTGCCGCCAGCGCCGCGCCGTGGCTGTTCGAGAGCTGTTCGGCGTGAAGTTTGACCGGCAGACCGTGGGCCGTGGCGGCGACAAAAACCCGCGTCATCTGCGCCGCAGTGAACCCGATGCCTTCGCAGAAACCATCGACCGCATCGGCGAGGCCGACCGCCGCCGGGATCATCACTTCGCAAATGTGATCGATATACCCCTCCGCATTGCCCGCAAATTCGGGCGGCAGGGCGTGGGCAGCGAGCAGCGTGGTGCGGACCGTGACCGCGCGGGCTTCCCCCAAGGCGCGGGCGGCGCGAAGCATCTTGAGCTCATCATTCAGCGACAAGCCATAGCCCGATTTGATCTCGATCGTGGTGACACCCTCTGCGATCAACTGATCGAGGCGCGGCAGGGCACTCGCCACCAGCTCCGCCTCGCTCGCAGCCCGCGTGGCCTGCATGGTCGAGACGATCCCACCGCCGGCCCGGGCAATTTCTTCATAGCTTGCACCCGCCAGTCGCAGTTCAAACTCATGCGCGCGACCGCCCGCGTGCACCAGATGCGTGTGGCAATCGATCAGGCCCGGGGTGATCCAGCGGCCCGCGCAATCGATCCCCTCGCCCGCAGCGAACCGGGGAGCATCCCGCCGCGCACCGGCATAGATGATCCGGCCATCTTGGCAGGCGATCACGCCGTCTTCCACCATCCCGGCAGCAGCCCCGACCTGAGCCGATAGCGTGGCGAGCCGGGCATTGTGCCACAACCGGTCGCAGGAAAGGACGGAATCGGTGTTCATGACCATAAGAGTTGCAGATCGGATTTATTATGTCTAGACATATTATCGCACCACATGAGGATTCGTGATGTCGGCTTTCTGGTTTGGTACCGCCCTGCTTCCGTCTGGCTGGACCAGCGATGTGCGGATTCTGGTCAAGGATGGCCTGATTGCTGCGGTCGAAACGGGGGCTGCCGCTCAATCTGATGATGCGCGCCACGCCATTACCATCCCCGGCCTCGCCAATGTCCACAGCCACGCCTTCCAGCGCGGGATGGCGGGTTTGGCAGAACATCGCGGCGCAAAAGGCGACGATAATTTCTGGAGCTGGCGCGAGGTGATGTACCGCTTTCTCGATCGGCTGACGCCAGATGATGTCGAGGCGATCGCCGCCATGGCCTATGCCGAAATGCTGGAAGGCGGCTATACCCATGTGGGAGAGTTTCACTATCTCCACAATGACGCGCAAGGGCAGCCCTATGCCGATCCAGCCGAAATGGCCGCCCGCGTGGCCGCCGCTGCCCGCGCCACGGGGATCGGACTGACGCTACTGCCGGTGTTCTATGCGCACAGCAATTTCGGTGGACAGGCCCCAAATCACGGCCAGCGCCGCTTCATCCAGTCCATCGACAGTTTCGCAAAGCTTCTGGAAACCTGCCGCCCGTTGATTTCCGCTGGCGATCAGCTGGGCATTGCGCCCCACAGCCTGCGTGCAGTGACCCCCCCGGAACTGGCGGCGCTGCTGGCCATGCACCCCGCTGGCCCGATCCATATCCACGCCGCCGAACAGCAAAAGGAAGTACAGGACAGCTTTGCGTTTTCGGGCCAGCGCCCGGTCGAATGGCTGCTGGATCACGCCGCCCTCGATGAACGTTGGTGCCTGATCCACGCCACCCATCTGACCGAAGCCGAAACCGATGTGCTGGCGGCGAGCGGCGCGGTGGCCGGGCTATGCCCGATTACCGAGGCCAACCTTGGCGACGGCACCTTCCCCGCCGCGCGGTTTCTGAAAGCCGGGGGCCGCATCGCCACCGGCACCGATTCCAACATATTGATCGATCCGGGGCAGGAATTGCGCGCGCTGGAATATAGCCAGCGGCTGGTCCATCAGGCCCGCAATGTGCTGGCCAGCGAAGCACATCCTTCCACCGCGCGGCGGCTGTTTGCGGCGACG